>JALSLS010000368.1 GCA_026988195.1 Methylomonas sp. | reverse complement strand
AGGAATATATATTTATTATCAAGTATTCCCATACCTGTCGATCTGCTGGGACGCATGGCTGCACCATGAAATTTTAGCTGTCCTAGTTTTGAGAGTAATAACGGGACTAAATCTTCCTCTCCAACACTGGTTCCTCCAGTGATCAATAAAACATCATAATCATCAGTCAGCAACACTTGTTCAATTGCATCGGGGTCATCAGCGACAATGCTAGAATTTATAATGACCGCACCATCTCTGCTACTTAATGCTTCAAGCATAGGACCATTAGAATTGGTGATTTTATAACCCTGAGGTTGGTTGCCAACAGGTAGGATTTCATTACCTGTTACCACAATACTGATGCGTAGTTGCTGGTAGACGTCGATGTCTTTTTTACCAATGGATGCAAGTAGGGCGATATCTTGAGGGCGTAATTTTCTTCCTTGTTTTAATATAACGGATGTAGCCTTTATATCCTCTCCAATACGGCCAATATTTCGGCCTTCGGCTACATTTTCCATGATCATAATAGAAGCATCATCTGATACATCAACATTTTCAGCAGGTAAGACTGCATTTGCACCGACAGGGACGGGCGCGCCAGTCATTATTTTAATGGCTGTACCAGAAGTGACAGCCACCGTTGAGCCTTTTCCTGGCATTGATTTGCTGATGATTTGCAGTTGTATTTGGTTATAAGAGGATGCACCTTGAGCATCTGAGGCAATGATGGCATAACCATCCATCATGGAACGAGCAAAAGCAGGGATATTAATGTCACTGCTAACATCATGTGCCAGAACCCTGCCTGTTGCTGTTTGAATCGGGACGGTTTGTTTTGGCAAGTCTATTGACTGCTGGTCTAGCCATTCGATAATGTCTTCAACAGCTGAGCGTTTTTTAAAGCCTCGCATACGTACATCATCCATTAGGTTTTTATCAGCAAATTTCATCTTGTACTTGTTCATTTGTTAGGGCTAAGGCTTTAATTATAAAAGGTGGGTTGAGGTTATGGTTGATGGTTTATGGCCTTTGTAAAATTAATTCCAAAACAATTTTACTGCCAAAATAAGCCAGTAGTAATAAACTAAAACCAGCCAAAGTCCATTTGACAGCAGTTTGTCCTCGCCAGCCATATTTTATTTTCCCAACCAGTAAAGCAGAAAAAGTAATCCATGCCACGATGGCTAAGAAAGTTTTGTGTGCTAAGTGTTGAGCGAATAGGTCTTCTATAAAAACAAAGCCGCTAATTAAGGATACGGTTAAAAATAATATGCCGGTTGCTATCATTTGAAAGAGTAGTGACTCCATGGTTTCTAATGGCGGTAGAGACTGAATAAAACGTTTGGGAGGGTGTTTACGTAATTGTTGTTCCTGGAAGGCAAGTAGAATGGCTTGTAAAGCTGCAATATTTAATAAACTGAACGCTATGATAGAACTGAGAATATGAGTGCTCATTTGCCAGCTATTAATTTGTATATCGTATTCTTGGTTAGGGAAAAGTAGCGATATTAATAGGGCGATACTGGCAATAGGGAATATAGCAAGCCCTAGTTTCTCAACAGGTTTATTAAGAGAGGCCAGTAGCAGTAGTAAGGCAATAAGAGATGAGATAATTGATGCAGTACTAAATAAACTAAAGTTTAGACTTTGTTTTTGGACAAAAAGGCTGAAAGTGTAGCTGAAGTGTAAGACAACAGCTAGCCAGGCTGGCGCTAAAGATGATTTTATTATAGTATTTTTGAAACTATCCTTTAGAAGTAGAGCCGCACTTATTAGGTATAAAAGTATGCTAAAAATGCCTAGTGTCATTGGGGTCATAAGGTCAAATCCTAAATATTAAACAGTGCCTCTATAGCGATCTGAATTTAGTTATAAACTTTTTGATACAGTTGTACAATGACTGCTAAGTTTTAATTGCCTAAATCCACAGTGAGTATATTATCAATACCTATGGTAATATGTTGGGCTAATTTCGCATAGGGCAAATGTCTTATTTAAAGTAACACAACACAGAATGCAAATATGTTTGATAATTTAACCGACCGTTTAAGTGGTACGCTCAAGAATTTAAAAGGCCAAGGTAAGCTTACCGAGAGCAATATTAAGGATACTCTGCGTGAAGTACGTATGGCTTTACTTGAGGCTGATGTTGCTTTACCTGTAGTGACTGATTTTATTGAAAAGGTAAAAGAGGGTGCTTTAGGTAAACAGGTTCAGAGTAGTTTAAATCCTGGCCAGGCCTTTATTAAGCTGGTACAAGCAGAATTAGTTACCGTGATGGGGGTGGCTAACGAAGAACTGGATTTAAAAGCAAACCCACCGGCGATTATCATGATGGCTGGGTTGCAAGGTGCAGGTAAAACCACAACGGTTGCTAAACTTGGTCGCTGGTTAAAAGAAACTAAAAAGAAAAAAGTAGGTGTGGTGAGTGCTGATGTTTATCGTCCTGCGGCGATAAAGCAATTAGAAACATTAGCCAATGACCTTGATCTAGTTTTCTTTCAAAGTGATGTGTCGCAAAAGCCTGTTGATATTGCGGTAAATGCGATTGAAGCGGCTAAAAAACAGTTCCTTGATGTGGTGATTGTCGATACCGCAGGTCGATTGCATATTGACGAAGATATGATGGGAGAGATTAAAGAATTGCATGCAGCCATTAATCCTGTCGAAACATTGTTTGTTGTTGATAGTATGACGGGGCAGGATGCTGCCATTACAGCCAAAGCATTTGATGAGGCATTGCCTTTGACGGGTGTTGTTTTAACCAAGGCTGATGGTGATGCGCGAGGTGGGGCTGCTTTATCAATTAGACATGTTACAGGTAAGCCAATTAAATTTATTGGTACAGGTGAAAAGACTGACGCCTTAGAGCCTTTTTATCCAGACCGTATGGCTTCCCGTATTTTGGGTATGGGGGATATGCTAACGCTGATTGAGGAAATTGAGCAAAAGGCGGATAAGAAAAAAGCTGAGAGACTGGCTCATAAAATCAGTAAAGGCAAGAGTTTTAACTTGGATGACTTTAAGGATCAGTTATTACAAATGCAAAGCATGGGGGGCGTTGGGGCGATGATGGATAAGCTTCCTGGTATGGGGAATGTTCCTCAAGGCGTTAAAGACCAGGTTGATGATAAAATGCTGGCACGTCAAATTGCTGTTATTAACTCCATGACGTTCCAAGAGCGCAGGTTTCCAGATTTGATTAAAGGTAATCGCAAAAAAAGGATTGCGGCGGGCTCTGGGCAAGAATTGCAAGATGTTAATAGAATTCTAAAGCAGCATAAAATGATGCAAAAAATGATGAAGAAGTTTTCTAAGGGTAATATGACAAATATGATGCGTGGAATTAAAGGAAATATGAAAGGTATGAGGCGATAATTTGAACTATTGCTTATTAACAATCAGCAATATATAACGTTACTCCTTGTTGGGCTTTTCCCCTTGGCAAAACAATTTCAATCGTTACCAAGCACACGGATGTACACACATCCTCGAAGCTGGCTATTCTCCTTTTGAGAGGGTTGAGCAGAAATAAAAAATTGCGCAATTTGGGGTGTTATTTGTTGCGTATTACCTAAATCTTATTATTTTTTTAATTTTCTCTTCACATCTTATGAAATTCGCGTAAAATAAGTGGATTGAATTTTGATTGAATATTTTTAAGGTATTTACATGGTAACTATTCGTCTTGCTAGAGGTGGATCTAAAAATCGTCCGTTTTATCACGTTGTTGTAACAGACAGTAGAAATAGTCGTGATGGACGTTATATTGAACGCTTAGGTTTTTTTAACCCGTTTGCGCGTGGTAATGAAGAAGAGCTACGTTTGAATGACGAGCGTATTAATTATTGGAAGTCTGTCGGTGCACAGCCTTCTGATCGTGTTGCAAAGTTAATTAAAGACGCAAGTAAGGTTGCCGCTTAAGTTTGTCAGATAATGAGCTCATTAACGTTGGAGAAATCTCTGGCGTGTTTGGGGTTAAAGGCTGGATTAAAGTCTTCTCGCTAACTGACCCAAGAGAAAATATTATAAGTTATTCTCCTTGGACGCTTAAAAAAGGCAATGAGGTAAAGCAGGTCAAGCTTGTTAGTGGTAAGCGACAAGGTAAATCTATTGTTGCTCAGATTGAAGGGCTGACTGACCGAAATGATGCAGAGCTATTACGTGGATGGAAAATACTGATTGATAAAAGTCAGTTACCAAAAACAGAAGAGGGTGTGTATTATTGGACTCAGCTTATTGGTTTGTTTGTGGAAACAGACCAAGGTATTAGTTTAGGTAAAGTTGATAGTCTTTTAGAAACGGGTGCAAATGATGTGCTGATTGTAAAAGATGATAAACAGGAAAGACTAATCCCCTTTATTAATGGGCAAGTGATTAAGCAGGTTGACTTGGATGACAGAAAGATAATTGTCGACTGGGATCCTGATTTTTAAGCGATTTTATTTAGCCTTAGTATGCGATTTGATATCATCACATTATTCCCTGACATGATCATGGAAGGCTCCAGTTATGGGGTGACAGGAACGGCTATAGAGCGAGAGACGGTTGGTTTGTCGGTGTGGAATCCTAGAGATTATACGCAAGATAGACATAGAACTGTTGATGATCGGCCTTATGGTGGTGGTCCTGGGATGGTGATGAAGTATCAGCCTCTATTTGAAGCTGTTAATGATGCTAAGTTAAAAAACCAGAATGCTGATTGTAAAGTTATTTATTTAAGCCCGCAAGGTAAGCAAATAACTCAGGACTTATTGCTTGAAGCGAGTAAGTTTTCTCAGTTGATTTTGGTTGCAGGTCGTTATGAAGGGATTGATGAGCGGTTTATTGATACTGTTTGTGATGAAGAATGGTCTTTAGGGGATTATGTACTCAGTGGCGGTGAGTTAGCTGCGCTGGTTGTTGTTGATTCAATAACACGTTTAATTCCTGGAGTTTTAGGTGATGAAGACTCAGCTCAGCAGGATTCATTTATGAATGGCTTGCTGGATACGCCACACTATACCCGGCCTGAGAGCGGGGAAATGGGGCGTGTACCTGATGTATTGCTTAGTGGAAATCATAAAGCGATAGATAGGTGGAGAATGAAGCAGTCTTTAGCACGTACAAAGCTAAGAAGACCTGATTTATTGAAAAAATTAGAATTAACAGCAGAGCAGGATGCTTTGTTAAAAGAATTTAGGAATGAAGTGCATGAGTCGGACTAAGCCTTTGTATCCTTTTTATAAAATTGATGTTTATAGGGTGTGGTAATGACAAATATTATTGATGTAATCAATGCAGAGCAATTAAGAACTGATATTCCTGAGTTTGCACCAGGAGATACAGTTATTGTTAACGTTAAAGTTAAAGAGGGTGACCGCGAAAGAGTACAGGCCTATGAAGGTGTTGTAATTGCTAAGCGTAATCGTGGTATTAACTCTGCATTTACAGTAAGAAAAATATCTCATGGTGTTGGTGTTGAGCGTGTTTTTCAAACACATAGCAAAATGATTGCTGGTGTAGAAGTTAAGCGCCGTGGTGCGGTTCGTAGAGCTAAACTATATTACTTGCGTAATTTAACAGGTAGAGCAGCACGTATTAAAGAAAAATTAGGATAATCTGAATTTGCCTTTAATAAAAAAGCAGCTTTTTTAAGCTGCTTTTTTTTGCCTAAAATTTATGGTTAAGGTAATGGGGGTTGCTTTAGCACCCATAGTTATCAGCTAAAATTGAATTGTAACTACCCCGCTTGTGAGTGGACAATGATGATGTAGGAGCGTCCGCCCTCGGCACACCGCTTCGCTGCTCCTGCATTACTCTACCTACGTGCATCCATGCACTAGTCGGCACGAAGATAATTGAAATTTTTAGAGAAAAGAGCCTTATTTTAATCGCGCCGACTAGTGCTTGGACAGATATTTTCTCCTGCAAAACATTGTACTAAAGATGCTGAAAGTTATATTGAATTTTATAGGCGACAGCTTATTGATATAGAGGGAGAGCTTCATAAAGGAAGTCGTATGCCCAAGGATGAAGGTTGAATCGAAGAGGAAGAAGCCTTTCAAGTTAAAATAGCTTGGTGTTATTCAAATGTTTGGCTAAGAATTTAAGACGGGGAAGTTTATAAGCTGCAAGGGTGGCAATCTTTTCTGCCCACCGTGTTGCGGTATTGATGGTGGGCAAAAAACTGCCCACCCTACTTTTTTGCATGAAGAGCTGTTCTGCGCGAAGGATAGCTAAATGTTTACCTGATTACCCATGAGCTTCCGCCATTTAAAAAAAGCCAACATTGCAACCTCGTCATTCCTGCATTCTCTTAGCAGGAATCTAGTTTACTGAAAATGGATCCCCGATAAAAGACCTCGGGGATGACGCGTGGCACAAGGGTTTATTCTTTTTCCATATGATTTGGCGGAAACTCATTCTACCCATTTATTTTTTTGTAAACTGATAAATATCACCAAACCTAGCTTTTAAGGTCATATTTTTTTCATCCTTATTGATCAAAGAGAAGTTATCAAACTTTCCTGATCTGCCTAAAATAGCTACTTTTACTTTATCACCTTCAATAATATAATTTACGGGTAGTTGGTCATAATAATCACCTTCACGAGGAATGTGTTTAATAGTAACAGTACCGTTACTATTAAATGTCCAGTTGTCTTCCCTTGGAGAGCGTTCCTCAGTTTTTTCTGATCTTTTGGTGTATTCTAGAGACCAAGTGCCTTGGATATTCTCATTGGTAAGAGGTGTACTTTCAGCATATACATTGTTACTGAATATTAAGATACTTGATAAAATTACTGCTATTTTCATTCTTTTCTTTCTTTAACTTACTATAAAAGATCCATTGTATTGTACTCACGTATTTTAAGGGAAGTATTTTGGTTTTTTTAATAGCGAGTGGGTAAGAAATCAAATTTAAGTCTATCTACTTTGGTGATGAAACACGCCACTTTATAAGAAGTTTATGTGCTGGTAACTCTCAAAAGCAAGGGTAATAAAATTTGATCTCACCGAGCATTGAAAATAATTAGCTTTGGGGTTTAAGCTTAGCCTTTGATGAGAGTAGAAACCGAACACGCACATAGGTCATCATGCTGCAAATCTTGCTGTTATTTACCATATTACATTGAATTTAATAGAAGCAGAAGAAACTGCCAAGGAAGAGGGAAGCAAGGTAGTTGATGGCAGGTTGGGATAATGATAGTTTACTCAATAATTATTGGTGCTATTTAAACCTGATTATCCAGCCGTGCCCCTTTTTTCTTCATCACTAAATAAACTATGTTATTTGCCAGTATTAATTCGGTGAAATAACTTTTAAAGTTAGTTTCTGATCAAAAAATTTAAAATAAATAACTTAATTCCAATAAGCTAAATGTATTTATAACATTGCTCCCACCCTCTTCTGGTATATCTATAGGTTATATGATTTCTTTCTGTGATATATATCATGTATGGCCTAGTTTTTGCTAAAAGTTTTTATGAAGGAAGTACTTCTTCATCTGTTTTTTAAATTGAGGCGTAATAAATGAAAAGATTACATATAGGAATTATAGTTTTTTTCTGGGCACTCACATCTAATTCGGCATTCGCCGTTATCGTTAATTCTAGCTTGTTAAATGACTTTGAAGATAGCTCTACCCATGGCTGGAAATATGGTGGTAGCGCTAAAAGCAAGCCAGAAATACAACCAAAAGTGGTACAAGATAATGATGGTAATCGTTATTTGGAAGTGACATCAACAGGCGGTAAACCCGGAGGGCGCGGCCCAGGCAGTAGAATGACTTTTATAAATGAAACTGAATGGCGTGGCAATTACAGCACCGCAGGGGTTGGCTCCATCCAGGCTAGAATGAAGAACATGGGAGCTGATAACTTATATATGCGTGTTGGCTTTACCACTCGTACTATTGAGGAATGGCATTTTGCTGCATCTGAGACTTATCTGGAATTGCCGGCTGATGGACAATGGTATGACATGTCTTTTGCAATTGACAAAGAGCATATTACGCCTTTTTTTGGTAGTGAAGCAGAGTGTTGTTTTACTGAATGGGATTTTGATGAAGTCGTAGGTGGTGTTAACCAATTAAAGTTTCATAACGGAAAAGACGCACATTTTTGGGCCGGAGAAAGGGTTTCATCAGTACTAGGAGTGGATGATATACGCGTTTCTTCAGAGGTATTACAATCTATTTCTCTTAGCGCACTTAGTACAGGAGATGTAACAACTGTTCCAATTCCAGCCGCTGCTTGGCTTTTTATAACAGGTTTATTAGGTGTTGCTAGTATTTCTAAAAAACACAGTGCCCAGCATTTCACTTAATATTCAAACAACTAAAACTTAGATCCCTGCTATTAAGCATAAAAATATGCCCAAAACGCTAGAGCTAAGGGGAAATCTTGTATTCATCGGTTGAATATAAGGTGGAAACATAATCAGGAGAGCATAATATGAAATTAATATTTTCAATTGCCGCAGCAGTAATGTTTGCTACTAGCAGTTCAGTAGTGCAAGCATCAGTTCAATACCAAATCACTGATCTAGGCACGCTTGGAGGATCATCTTCTCGTGCATATGGTATTAATAATACGGGTGACATTGTCGGTCGATCTAGGCCAGCAAAATCCGACGGGAGTAACGGAACCCGTAGTGCCTTTCTGTATACTAATAGCCAAATGTTAAACCTTGGTAACTTTGGTGGTAGTAATACCGTTGCTAGAGCATCAAATTTCAGTCGACAGGTTGTCGGTTACTCTAGGCCTAACTCTGATAGTTCTGAGTATAACGCCTTTCTATATGAAAGAGGGGAGCTAAAAAACTTGGGAACATTAGGGTCTGGAAAATTTTCCTACGCTCATGATATTAATGAAGCTGGACAAGTAGTTGGTCATTCTCACACCAACGGGTCAGGTTCTACGTCGGAAGCTTTTATTTATGAAAATGGTGTTATGACGGGTATAGGCACTTTAGGTGGTAAGTCTTCAGGTGCTTTCGGTATTAATGATAATGGTATTATCACTGGGACTTCTACAACTGCAGGAGCCAACACTCTTGGCTTTATTTACCAGAATGGTACAATGACAAGCTTAGGGTCGCTAGAAAATACGGGCTTTTCAGAAGCAAGGGCGATTAACAACAATAACCAGGTTGTTGGTAATTCCTTAACTGAAAGTGGTAGCTATCATACTTTCCTGTATGAAGATGGTGTAATGAAAGATCTTGGTAGTATCGAAGGTGATTCGTTTGCCTATGATATTAACATGTCAGGGCAGGTTGTTGGGGGGTACAGGTCGCACCTATTAGAAGGGAGTGGATTGGCTTATCTCTATACTGAGGGTGAAATGCATGACCTAACCAGTTTGTTATCGGCAAATGACCAGGAAAAATGGAAGTTGGTATCAGCTCAAGGTATTAACGACAGTGGTCAAATTGTAGGTTGGGGTTCAATTGGTGGGGCATCTCATGCTTATCTTCTTACAGTAGTTCCTTTGCCAGCTGCTATTACCTTTATGATGCCTGCACTTGGTTTGCTTGGCTTGTTCGGTAAGCGCAGAAAAATCAGTTAAATTTCTTTCTGATTAACTCCATTAAGCCGACAATAGGTTTGTATTGTCGGCTTATTTAACTGGTGGATTCGACTCTTAATTTTTATGGCACAGGCTATGCCCGTGCGATGCAAATAAGCCTTGTCGTTCCAGCGTAAATACCTATAAATTTACTTCGTAAACCGTCAAAGTAAAAAATAACTATCGCTCTTAGCTTCTTCTCCCAAGAGAGCCGAAGGATGGGGTGGGGGGAGTAAAATAAAATTACTTTTACAATCTTAAAGAGAAAAATACTCCTTTACTTCCCCTGTTTTTGAGGTGGATAGATTCAATAATCAGGTGCCTATTGCCCTTGTTATTTGTTTTGAATACTTTAATGATTAGTGTAACACTGACTTAACACCCTTGTATTTAATGGTGGTGATGCCCGTGGCCATGTTCTTGTGCAAACTCTCGGTA
>JALSLS010000367.1 GCA_026988195.1 Methylomonas sp. | reverse complement strand
CGCAAGTTTTTAAAGACAGAAAAAACTGAATTTTCACATATTGACAGTTTGATCAAAAAAATGGCGCTAAGTCGATTTGATATAGGGTTTACCTTAAATCATAATCAGCGTGAGATCATAAACCTTAAGCCTGCTGAATCAGAAGCAGAACAAGAAAAACGTATAGCCAGTATTTGCGGTTCAGCTTTTATTGATAATTCAGTCAAAATTGACTTTGAAGCTTCGGGGTTACAATTGTCAGGTTGGGTTGGCTTACCTACTTTTTCTCGTAGCCAACAGGATATGCAGTTTTTTTATGTAAATGGCCGGTTAATTAAAGATCGTTTAGTCACGCATGCTGTAAAACAGGCCTATCAAGACGTATTATTTCATGGGCGACACTCTGTTTTTGTGCTTTATTTAACCTTAGACCCTGCTTTAGTTGATGTAAATGCTCACCCAGCAAAATTAGAAGTCAGGTTTCGAGAAGGCCGCTTAGTACATGATTTTTTATTTAAAGCATTGCACCGATCGTTAGCTGATTTAAGACCGGGTGAACAGCAAAATGGTGCTAGAAAAGTTGCAGAATTCACCCCTTTAGCACCTGTTAAAGAAGAGCCTACTGTTCCTGTGCAAAGTAGAATGAGCAGTGTTACTCGGCAGCCCCCTATGCAAGCATCGTTACCGATGAATGTGGCTGAAAATATCGAAACTTATGCAAAACTATATCCTAAAAGCGAGGGTGCTCCTCAGCTTGAGTTAAATCCGCCAGTTTCTATTACTGATCAAGCGAATAGTATGCCGCCTTTAGGCTTTGCTATTGCTCATTTGCATAGTATTTTTATTTTAACTGAAACCGCTAAGGGAATTATTTTAGTTGATGCCCATGCCGCTCATGAGCGAGTGACCTATGAACGGTTAAAAAAACAATATCACCAAGGAACTGTACCTAGTCAACCTTTACTGCTGCCTCTTAAAATTCAAGTTGCCACTGCTGAAGCCGACTTGGTAGAGCAGGAGCATGATTTTTTTAGTACATTAGGGTTTGAGCTAACCCGAACAGGGCCTGAATCAATTGTTATTCGAGCAACACCAGCCCTTTTAGGGCGAGAAGATATGGATACTTTGGTGCGCGATATTTTAGCTGATATAGGGACTTATGGAATGAGTCAAAAGGTATTAGAAAAATCTAATGAACTTTTAGCTACAATGGCTTGTCATGGTTCAGTACGTGCAAAAAGAAAGCTAACCATTGAAGAGATGAATGCTTTATTAAGAGATATGGAGCAAACAGAAAGAATTGGGCAATGTAATCATGGTCGCCCAACTTGGATCGAATTGAGTACGACTGATTTAGATAAGTTCTTTTTACGTGGACAGTAAGATGGGGTCTCAAAATAAATCCTGCACAACCCTAGTATATTTATTCCGAGAAACTAGCTAATGAATAATACAACATTACCTCCGGCTATTTTTCTGATGGGGCCGACCGCTTCAGGAAAAACAGAATTGGCTGTGCAACTGGCGCAAAAAATAGATGCAGAGATAATAAGTGTTGATTCTGTTTTGGTTTTTAAAGGGATGGATATTGGGACTGCAAAACCAACAATAGAGGAAAGGCAAGGAGTTCCGCATCATTTGATTGATATTCTTGATCCTGCTGAGGTTTACTCAACAGGGCGGTTTAGAAAAGCTGCTCTAACGTTAATGGATGATATAACCAAGCGAGGAAAAATACCTATCTTGACAGGGGGCACTATGCTATATTTTAACGCACTGATTAACGGCCTTGCTGAGTTACCCGAGGCTAGCCCAGAGATAAGGCAGAGATTAGAGGTAGAATTGGCAGAAACTGGGAAAAAAGCGATGCATGAGCGGCTTAAAGGTATTGATCCAGAGTCTGCAGTTAGAATTCACCCGAATGATCCCCAGCGAGTACAACGAGCATTAGAAGTTTATGAGATAAGTGGTCAGCCGATTAGCCACTTTTTTAAACAGGCAAAACAAAATAATATGCCGTTTAGAGCGATAAAGCTAATTGTTGCACCAGAAGATAGAAAGTTGTTACACACTAAAATAGCAGAAAGATTTAAATTGATGGTTGAAAAAGGCTTGGTAGATGAAGTGAAGGCCTTATTTATGAGAGCTGATTTGTCTGTCGATATGCCATCAATTAGAGCCGTAGGCTATCGTCAAACCTGGTCATATTTAGAAGGTGAATATGACTTGGATATGATGATGGAAAAAGGAATCATTGCAACCAGACAGTTGGCTAAAAGGCAGTTTACTTGGTTACGGAGAGAAACAGATGCAATATCCTTTGTTTCTGCAGAGAAAGAGTTACTTGGAAAAGTTTATGCAGAAATAAAACATAAATTATAATTTTTTTATCGGATCATCAATTTATATGGCTGTGAACTAAACTCAGGTTGGGGTAATTAAGTGATAGTTAATCCAATGCCATTAAGCTAAGGATCGTGTATGGAATAACTTCCCGAAATTATAACGTAGGATTTTTTGTTTCAGATGGAATGATCTCATGAGGCGCATAGCAAGCTACGCAACGAATGAGATCATTCCATCTGGAGCAAAAAGACAAGTTAGAAATCGGTATGTTATTTCATGCACGTTCCTAAGGGTACTGTAGGATGGGCAAAGCGATAGCGTGCCCATCAATTCAGCACGATGCCATATTGATGGGCACGTCGTACCTTCTTTGCCTATCCTACTTTTGAAGCTTAACTTAATAGCATCTGGATTTAATTCAATCTGTAACCTGAGTATTGTTCATAGCCATTTTAATTTATCAAAGGTTTTGAATGAAATAAGCCAAACAGTTCGGTAGTTGGAGTAACCTTTGTCTGCTATGAGGGGTTTTTTTGTTAATCGGTATGAATTTTTAAATATATTTTAGGGTCTTGAATTTCAACAGAATAGTCCCAATATATCTATTTAATTATTTATTTGGAACTATAATAAAAAATGGATAGTTTAAAGATTGAATATAGGAATAATAATAAAAGGGGAAATAGGATGTCAAAAGTGCAAAATTTACAAGATAACTTTCTTAATACGTTAAGAAAGGAGCATACACCAGTATCAATTTTTTTGGTGAATGGCATTAAATTACAAGGGCGTGTTGATTCTTTTGATCAATATGTCATTATGCTAAAAAATACAGTTAGCCAGATGGTGTATAAGCATGCTGTATCAACGATTGTGCCAGGAAAACCAATTAAGCTGGCCAGAGAGAGTGAGAATATTGAAGGATAAAAAAGGAGTGATTTTTGTTTGATCGTCCCGACTCAGGTGAAAGAGCAATTCTAATCCACCTAACACTAAGAGCAGGTCAGGAAGACCTGCATGAATTAAAAGAACTTGCTAAATCAGCGGGCGCAGACCCAGTTCATGTGGTGACAGGTACACGACAAAGACCTGATCCAAAGTTTTTCGTGGGAACCGGTAAAGTAGAAGAGATAAAATCTGAGATTGCTTTTCATGAAGCCGATATTGTCTTGGTGAATCATGTTTTATCCCCCAGCCAAGAAAGAAACCTAGAAGAAGCTTTGGGGGTTCGCGTTGTTGATAGAAATGGCTTGATTTTAGATATTTTTGCGTTAAGAGCACAAACCTTTGAGGGAAAGTTACAGGTTGAACTGGCGCAGTTAAAACACTTATCTACCCGATTAATACGGGGTTGGACTCATTTAGACCGCCAAAAAGGCGGTGGTATAGGAATGAGAGGCCCAGGTGAGACGCAACTGGAATCAGATAGGCGGTTAGTTAATAACCGGATTAAGTTGATTCAGCGAAGACTAGAGAAGGTGGCTAAGCAGAGAGGTCAGGGAAGAGGGAAAAGAAAAAAATCTGAAACCCCTTCTGTGTCTTTGGTTGGCTATACCAATGCAGGTAAGTCAACTTTATTTAACACGCTTACAGGAGCTGATATCTATGTTGCAGATCAACTTTTTGCAACCTTAGATCCAACATTAAGAAGTTGTTCTCTTGAAGGTGGAGGGGATGTTATTTTAGCCGATACGGTTGGGTTTATCCGTCATTTACCGCATGAATTGATTGCCGCTTTTCGTTCAACTCTACAAGAAGCGAGTGAAGCGGAATTGTTATTGCATATTATTGATGCTAATGCTGAAGATCGAGAAGATACTATGTTTCAGGTGAATCAGGTGTTACAAGATATTGATGCGCATGAAATCCCACAATTAGAAGTATTTAATAAAATAGATTTATTAAATGATATTCAGCCTCATATAGATCGTGATGAGCAAGGGAAGCCAGTTAGGGTGTGGCTATCAGCCGCAACAGGAGCAGGAACAGACTTATTATTTCAAGCCTTGGCCGAATTATTCTCTAGCACCAAGGTGGCAAGAAAGTGTTTTATAACAGCCAGTCAGGGCGGAGTGCGTTCAAAGTTGTTTGGTTTTGCTAAGATTATAGAGGAAAAACATGATGAACTGGGTGGCTGGGAAGTATCAATTGAGATTGATAGGAAGCATTTAGGTTTGTTAAAAGGAATTAAAACAGAAGAGATTGCATTGTAAGTAATTAATTACATATTAATATGTAATTAATTAATCATAATCTATCAATTTAAGATAGAATAGGCGAGTTTGGCTAGATAGCGATTGAAAAATAGAGCGATATAAGTTTTGTTGTTTTGATGCAGTCAGTAATAGTCATAATTTTTAAATATAATCCAATTTGGAGCAATAGATGTCCTGGAATGAGCCCGGTGGCGATAAAAAAGACCCTTGGAGTGGCCGTAAAGACGAGAACGGTCCTCCAGATTTAGATGAAGTGATTAAATCATTTCAAGAAAAACTAGGTGGAATTTTTGGTGGTGGATCAAACGGTGGAAACACTGGGGAAGGATCAGCAAAGGGCTTAGGGATTTTAGCTGTAGGGGCCGCTGTACTATGGGGCTTAAGTGGTTTTTATATAGTTGACGAGGGAACTCGTGGAGTAGAAACACGTTTTGGTGCTTATACAGTAACAACACAACCCGGTTTAAATTGGCATTTTCCTTCACCTATAGATAAAGTAGAAATTGTTGATGTACAAAATGTACAAGTAATTGAAGTAGGCTATCGATCAGGAGGCCGTCAAGGTGCAGGCTCTGTCCCTAGAGAAGCTTTAATGCTAACAAAAGATGAGAACATTGTTGATGTTCGTTTGGCCGTACAGTATCTGGTTAAAGATGCTAAAGACTATGTGTTTAATTTACTTAACCCCACAGCAACATTGAAGCAAGTAACTGAAAGTGCTGAGCGTGGTGTTATTGGGCATAGTAATATGGATTTTGTATTAACAGAAGGGCGAAGTAAAATCGTTGCTGAAATTCAATCTGAAATTCAAAAAGTAATGGATACTTATGGATCGGGTATTTTAATTACCTCTGTAAACCTTCAAGATGCTCAGCCACCCGAGCAAGTTCAAGGTGCTTTTGAAGATGCGATTAAAGCACGAGAAGATGAGCAACGATATATAAATGAAGCTGAAGCTTATTCTAATGAGGTTATTCCGGTTGCACGGGGTGCCGCTTCAAGAAAGACACAAGAGTCAGAAGCTTATAAGGAAAAAGTAATTGCCCAAGCGACAGGTGAAGTAAGTCGTTTTTCACAACTACTAAAAGAGTATAAAAAAGCACCCAAAGTGACTAGAGAAAGAATATATCTTGAATCAATGGAAGAAGTATTAAGTAAAACGTCAACTGTGATGGTTGATGTAAAAGGTGGAAATAATATACTTTATCTGCCACTTGATAAACTAGGTAATAAATCAGCAGCTAATAATGTAACTAGTGGTAGAAATACACAGCCTATAAGGGCTATTAATCAACCCTCTAGAACCATTAATAATAACTCACGAACTTCTGCTCGTGGTCGTGACGTGAGGGGACGCTAAAATGGGACAAAATAAAATATTAATAGGGTTAGGTATCGTTTTTTTTATTGCCTCATCATCTATCTTTACCGTATCTGAAACTGAACGGGCAATTAAGTTTCGATTAGGTGAAGTGATTGAATCTGAATTTTCACCTGGATTGCATTTTAAAATGCCATTTATTAATAATGTGAAAAAATTTGATTCACGTATTTTAACGATGGATGCTAAACCAGAACGTTTTTTGACATCTGAAAAGAAAAACGTAATTGTTGATTCATTTGTAAAATGGAAAGTGGCAGATGTAAAAACCTTTTATACTTCGGTAGCGGGTGATGTTCGTCAGGCAAATGTACGTTTAAATCAGATTATTAAAGATGCTTTTAGAAGTGAGTTTAGTAAAAGAACTATTAAACAATTAGTGTCTTCTGATCGTAATGCCATTAGAACTGAATTAATTACGCTTGCAACACCTATTGCGTTTAAGTTAGGTATAGAAATTGTTGATGTGCAAGTTAAGCGGATTGACTTACCGAATGAAGTGAGTTCTTCAGTGTATAGAAGAATGGAAGCTGAGCGTGAAAGAGTTGCCAGAGAATTTCGATCACAAGGTAAGGAAGCGTCAGAACGCATTCGGGCTAATGCTGATAAGCAACGTGTGATTATTTTAGCAAATGCTTTTCGTGATGCTGAGATTATGCGAGGTGAAGGCGATGCAGTTGCAGCAGATATTTATGCCAAAGCTTACGGCTCAGATGTTGAGTTTTTCTCTTTTTATCGCAGTATGAATGCTTATAAAAATACTTTTAGAAGTGCGGGTGATATGTTGGTAGTAGAACCTAATTCTGAATACTTTAAGTATTTTAAGAAATCAAAATAAATTAATCGTTAAATTGTTAAAGAAAATAAAACGCTCCATTTTTAATGGGGCGTTTTGTGCGAGTGGATAAACTAAATATGCAAAAAAGAGACACTTGGTTACTACCTCAAGGAATTGAAGATGTTTTACCTGACGATGCACGACAATTAGAGGCGTTGCGTAGGCAGTTACTTGATGTCTTTTCCTGCTGGGGGTATGAATTAGTCATTCCTCCCGTGGTTGATTTCTTAGACTCTCTATTAACGGGGTCTGGGCATGATTTAGATCTTCAGACCTTTAAATTAACTGATCAGGTTTCAGGTGAGATGCTAGGGGTTTGTGCTGATATAACACCTCAGGTTGCCAGAATTGATGCGCACAATTTAAAGCATAAAAGGCCAACACGCTTATGCTATGTAGGAACGACCTTAATAACACTCGGTGATTCTCTTGCAAAAACCAGAAGCCCGATGCAAATTGGAGCCGAAATTTATGGTCATTCTGGGATAGAAAGTGATTTAGAAGTTATTCAACTTATGCTGGAAATGATCGCTGTCACAGGCTTGCAAAATGTTCATTTGGATCTCGGGCATGTCGAAATTTATCGTTCTTTATCTGAGCAAGCGGGTTTAACCGAAGCACAGGAAACTGAATTGTTTGATGTCTTGCAACGTAAAGCAAGACCAGAATTAAATGAATTAGTTGACGGTTTTAGTATTTCTGAAAATTATAAAACAATTTTTAAAACATTACCTACCTTAAATGGAGGGATAGAGGTACTTGCTAAAGCAGCTGATGTGCTTGCAAATACAGGGGAGGCTATTTCTCAAGCATTAGCTGAGTTACAAACTGTAGCCGATAAATTGAGCGTCAATTTCCCTTCATTACCTGTCAGTTTTGATTTATCAGAATTACGTGGCTACCACTATCATACAGGCATTGTATTTGCTACTTTTGTACCCGAGTTGGGTCGAGAGATTGCTCGGGGCGGGCGCTATGATAATATTGGTAAGTTCTTTGGTAGAGCACGGGCAGCAACTGGGTTTAGTGCGGATTTAAAAACACTAAATGCCCTGTCTAAGCCATTAACTGAAGAGCGTACTGTGCAATTAATTTATGCACCATTGGCTGATGATGCCTCATTAATTGAAGCCATTAGAGACCTAAGAGCGCAAGGTATTGCAGTTGTGCAAGCGTTGCCTGGTCATCCAGAAGAAATTAAAGAACTAGCATGCACTGGCATGTTGGAAAAAAAGAATCAAAATTGGGTTGTTAAGTCCTTAGCTTAAAAAGTTGGAATAATTATGGGTAAAAATGTTGTTATCATCGGCACACAATGGGGTGACGAAGGTAAAGGTAAGTTAGTTGATCTTTTAACAGATCAAGCTGAGGCTGTCGTTCGATTTCAAGGCGGTCATAATGCGGGGCATACATTAGTTATAAATGGTGAAACAACGGTCTTGCACCTTATTCCATCAGGTATTCTAAGAGAAAATGTTGACTGCATGATTGCCAATGGGGTTGTGTTATCACTTGATGCTTTAATAGAAGAAATTGAAACATTAGAAGAATCCGGGCATTCAGTTCGAGGACGTCTAAAAATCAGTGAAGCTTGTGCTTTAATATTACCCATTCATGTAGCCATTGACCAAGCCAGAGAAATTGCGCGAGGCAGTAAAGCCATTGGTACTACTGGACGAGGTATTGGGCCAGCTTATGAAGATAAAGTCGCAAGAAGAGGGCTTCGTGCTGGAGATTTGTTAAACACAGAAGAGTTTTCTAAGCGTTTAAAAGAATTAGTCGATTATCATAATTTTATGCTGACTCATTATTACAAGACAGAAGCGCTTGATTATGAAGAGATGTTAGCTACAACTTTAAAACTTGCTGAAGTTGTGAAGCCAATGTTGACGGATATAGGTGAAGAGCTAAAAGATTACCAGAAAGCAGGTAAAAACATTCTTTTTGAAGGGGCTCAAGGTGCTTTGTTAGATGTAGATCATGGAACCTATCCTTATGTCACCTCTTCAAGTACAACGGCAGGTGGAGCAGCTACAGGAACAGGAGTTGGCCCATTAGATCTTGATTATGTGTTAGGGATTACTAAAGCTTATTCAACACGAGTCGGTAATGGTCCATTTCCGACTGAGTTAGATGATGAATATGGTGAACACCTAGGTGTTAAAGGCCATGAGTTTGGAGCAACTACAGGTCGTAAACGTAGAACAGGTTGGTTTGATGCTGTCTCAATGCGAAAATCAGCACAAATGAATAGTTTATCTGGTATTTGTTTGACTAAACTAGATGTTCTTGATGGTTTAGATAAAATTGGTATTTGTACCGCTTATAATATAAAGGGTAAAGTAACAGATATTGCACCTCTAGGTGCCGATCAATATGAAGCCTGTGTTCCTATTATTGAAGAAATGCCTGGTTGGGAGGGTGTAACAGCAGGCGTAACGGATATGGATAAACTGCCAGCAAATGCAAAAGCTTATATTGAACGTATAGAAGAGTTGATTGGTGTCAAAGTGGCTATTTTATCAACAGGTCCAGATCGTGAAGAAACCATTGTTCTTGAAAACCCCTTTTCAAGTTAAATAGTTTCCTGATTACCCATGAGCTTCCGCCATATACAGCACACCAGTTCCACGTCATACCAGCAGGGATTGCTGGTATCCAGTGTATAGGGATGTACGATCTGAATAATTAGCAGATACTTGTTTATACAATCATCCCATCCTTGGATTCTGGATCTCGGCACAAATCTGTCTGGAACAGATTTGCATTTACCCAAAGGGCATTATGCCGGATAGCATAATGTGAATCCCTGCCGAGATGACGTATAACAGTTGAATCGGTGTTTTTATAAAATGGCTGAGACTCGTACGTAATCAGGAATGGTTTTAACTCTCTAAAAAGGCAGGTGTAAAGTAATTTGTACCTGCCTTTTTTGTAGATATTATACTATCAGGCTATTAGATAGAAAACCAAAGCACCCACAGCCTAGTTTCGAGTCGCAGACACAATACATCTTTGAATAGCTAGATAAGTTAAAAGATTCTTTTTTCTCACTGCATTAACCATCAACTCAGTTTTAATGCTAAGGAACGTGCATGAAACAACTTCCCGATTTCTAACTTGTCTTTTTGCTCCAGATGGAATGATCTCATTCGTTGCGTAGCTTGCTATGCGCCTCATGAGATCATTCCATCTGAAACAAAAATCCTACGTTATAATTTCGGGAAGTTATTCCATACACGT
>JALSLS010000366.1 GCA_026988195.1 Methylomonas sp. | reverse complement strand
TAAGCTCGAACCTTTTCTAGAAAACTAATACTGCCTTTGTTATTTGATTGTGTGATTTTTTGTTTCATTATTAACCAGCTTTTAATTGACCATGATCCAAGGTTAAGATTCTATGTTCCATTTGGCTCAAAAGCGCCACATCATGGCTGGCAATTAATACTGTAACCCCAACTTTTTGAAATTGCTCTAACAAGTGCATAACTTCATTCGATAGCTCTGGGTCTAAATTCCCAGTCGGCTCATCTGCTAGAATTAATCGCGGTTTATTAATAACCGCCCGCGCTATGCCAACACGTTGTTGCTCTCCACCAGATAGCGCCAGAGGGTATTTTTTTTCCTTACCTAACAACCCGACCTTATCCAGTGATGCTCTTACTCTGCGGCTAATTTCTTGATACCCGTAACCCGATACAATAAGGGGTAAAGCGACATTATCAAAAACGGTTCTATCTGGTAATAATTTATTATCTTGGAAGATTAAGCCTAACTTTCTTCTGATAAATGGAATTTGTTTTTCAGTTATTTTATTTAAATTTTGCCCATCAAAAAAAACATTACCTCGAGTGCTTAGCTCCATCATAGCAACCAACTTAAGCAAGGTACTTTTACCTGCACCGGAATGCCCCGTTAGAAATGCCATTTCACCTGCCTTTAAATGAAAACTTACATCTAAAAGGGCATCACCCGCATCGGCATAGCGTTTACTTACATGATCAAATTTAAGCATTTTTTAATATTTATTAACTTAGTGTTTGAATTCAGGTTGGGCTTATATCTCATATAAAAACCCCAATACACCCACCTCTGAAGAAAAGGGCTTTTAACATTAAGAAACATGCATTAAGGCAACTTGCAATAAACAAACCACCACCCATCGTTCCAACGCTCCAGCGTCACGGAACGCTGGAGCGTTCAGCAATGAATTCCCACGCTGGAGCATGGGAACTATTTTACTCATTAGCTAAATAAATTCGACCACTTTGTGGCGGATTTTTAGGGACTGTTAAAGTATTAGCCTTTAGCCCTAATTTAAACAAAGTATAATCTAATCCTTAATAAATAAAGCATCTACAAAAGATTTTGCATCAAAATCTTGTAAGTCATCAATCCCTTCTCCTACACCGATAAACCGAATAGGTAATTTAAATTGATTAGCAAGAGAAAAGATTATCCCGCCTTTTGCAGTACCATCTAATTTTGTTAATGCCAGACCTGATAGCTTGACTACTTCATTAAATGTTTTGGTTTGAGATATAGCGTTTTGCCCAGTTCCTGCGTCTAACACCAATAAAACCTCATGAGGTGCAGTTTCATCAACCTTTCTCATAATTCGTTTAATTTTACTCAGTTCATCCATTAGATTAGATTTAGTATGTAGCCGTCCTGCCGTATCAGCAATCAAAACATCAACACCTTTTGCCTTTGCTGATTCAACTGCATCATAAATAACGGATGCAGAGTCTGCTCCTGTATGCTGTGCAACGACATGAATATCATTGCGTTCACCCCATACTTGCAATTGTTCAACAGCTGCTGCTCTAAACGTATCACCAGCAGCTAACATAACACTGTGCCCCTGTGTTTTTAATCGTTTTGCTAATTTACCAATAGTTGTTGTTTTACCTACCCCATTAATACCTACAACTAAAATAACAAAAGGATTGTCTTGTTTGGGTATTTGTAGCGTTTTATCACAAGGTTGCAGTATCTCTAATAAAGTTTGCTTTAGAGCAGCCTCTAAAGCATCACCATCACTCAACTGATGACGTTCTAATCGATTCGTTAGCTCATCAATAATAACCGTTACAGTTTCTATTCCAAGGTCAGCCATAATTAAGCTAGCCTCAATCTCTTCTAAAAGATCTTGATTTATGGTTTTTTGCCCAATAGGAATATTTGCTAAAACACCGCCAATACCCGTTCGAGTTTTCTTTAATTGAGACTTTAAGCGTAAATATAATGACTCTGAACTCGGTAATTCACTAACCTCAACATCATCAGCAACGACCGCAACATCATCTTTAATCGCAACATCAATAGCATCTTCTTCAAGCCCAATAAAACTATAGCTACTATAAAAACTAATAGCAATTAAGGGTAGCATCAGCAAGATTGCAAATAGGTTATGAGCAACAATGAAAAATAAGGGTAATTCTAGTTTGACACTAATGATTCCCATCATCAGCTCTATTAACAAAAACAAGCTTAATAACAGGCCTGACTTTCTAACAGGGCGAGCATAAGATTCAGTTGTTGCGCTTAAAGTTACCGCTGTCAGCAAAATAAAACAGAATACTCCCCCTATTCGGTGCGCCCAATGTACCGCAACTTGCCCGTCAAATGATAAATTACCCGTATAGCCACTTTGTAATGCAGAGAATAAATTTAAACCTGCTAAATAATCAACTGCAGGGAGCCAGTCACCATTACAATTTGGAAATCCTGCACAGGCTAACCCTGCCTGATTTGTACTCACCCAAAAACCCAGTATAATTTGTAACAACAGCCCAAACATTGCAATTCTGGCTAATATTTTTGGCCCTGTACTACCTTGTTGATTACTCTTAATTGCAGGGTCAGACCGTAGATACATCCAAAACAATATCCAAACAGTTAAGCAAGCTAACAACAACTGCCCTGTGACTACAACAGGCATCATTTTAGAGCTTGCAGCCCATATACCTAGAACAAGTTGCCCTCCTAATAAAGTGAGCAAAATATTACTAGACACAACTGCAGCTAGGCGATAACCAGATTGCATCCAGGCCGCAACAGTCAAAAACAGAACCAAAACACCTAAAAATACGGTAACCGAACGATAGTTCAGCCACTTTTTAATTTCCTGTAAGGTTTCCGCAGGTATTAATGTTGGGCGAGTCAACGCACCTTTTACCCAAGTAACTTCACCATAACAACCTGGCCACCCCGTCCATTCAGGACAACCTGCACTTGCATCTGACAGTCGAACAGTGGTACTAAATACAATAATAATTAACGCTAAAACCAAGGTGAATAACGTAGTTTTTCTAAACATTTCTTTAACCAATCTGTGATATTTTTAATAATTTACGTAAGTCACTTTTAACTTTGTAAGGGTCAAACTCAGGTTCATACTGCATCATAATATTACCCAATGGATCCATTATAAAAAGCATACCCTCTTCAATGCCACCTTCTCGAACTTTGTTTAATTGTTCAAGCAATGGGGGTAATAGCTTTACCCTTAATAACCTTTTGTCTTCAAGTTTGTTTTCAGTATCCTTGTTCTCACCTTTCCATTGCAGTTGTTCAATAGTTTGTTCAAATTCAGCTGAAATAAGTACTAAGCGACGACTTCTGGTTAAGTCTTTACCCATCATCACTCTTAATTGCTTGGTTTTATGTATTGCAAACTGGCAGACTTCATTACACTGCTTGTTAGGTACAACATTCATGATGACCCAATGACCTTTAATTTCATGTAAGTTTTTAACAGAAAATTCATCATAGCCAATAAATTGCTTAAACTCAGTGGTAATAGGTGGGGTAATTAATTCTCCATTATTTGTGCCACCACCCATCCAAGTCGCATTACTTGATAAAAACCAAGCAATGCCAAAAGGAATTATCGACATTGCAAAGATAAGAATAACCGTTCGGTTGTTTTTCTTTTGTTGTTTGTTTAGTTCGTTCATTTACTTTTTTTTACTAAATCCAAAAAATAATACAGTTAAGGTTAGCGCTAATCCGAACCATTGTACGGCATAAGCAATATGTTTTTCAGGAGGCATGATTGATTTTTTTTTCCAGTCGCGACTATAGCCATCATTCATGGTCTTATCGAGTTCAACTTGAAAAGGAAATAATGGAAAGCCTAGTTTTTCTGATAACCCCCCTGAATCTACAACTTGCACAACAGAAGGCCAGCCTTTAGTCGGAATTTCAGCTCCAGCAAGCCGAATACCAACAACAGGAAAATGATTAATTCTGCCTGTAATCGTTCGTTTTACATTATCGATGGTTATTTCAGGTAATATACGGCGATCTTTATTAAGCTCAACCCACCCCCTATTGACCAATACTAATTTATTAATCTTATCCATTTTAAAAGGGGTCATCACAAAATAACCAACCCGACCATTCACAATTTGATTATCGATAAGGTATTGTTTATCTGACACATAATGTCCCGATATTTTTATTTTTCTATACCTGACTTGTTTTAAATCAGTCGTTGGGGTTAAGTTCAACACGGTTTTATCGAATGATAGCTGTTGTTGATTTATAAGCTCTTCCTTTTGTTCTGCACGATCCAGTTGCCAAAAACCAAGAGAGATTAGGCAAACCAGTAAAACTAAGTACAAGGAAATAGAAAAAGGACTCAATTGGAATTGTGTTTTAGCGATAGTTAATTTCATGTTTTTATATTACTCTATTCATAACTTCCACTATATTCATTCTTAGCTATGCCTATCAAAATTATTTTTATTGTAGTATTTCTGTTTATTCTGTTTAGTCTTGGCTTAGCCCTTTTCCATCTCGTTATTCGTAAAGACCAACAAGATTCAGCAAAAACAGTTAAAGCTCTTTCTTATAGAATTGGTATATCAATTTTATTATTTATTGCTCTTTATATTGCTTTAGTGACGGGGATGATTAAACCTGAAGGTATTGGAGCAAGAATGCTAATGCAAAAACAACTAAATACCGCTCCCCAAATACCTTAGGTAACAGCCAGTAAGGTGGCTGGGTTATTTGTTGCACGTTCCTTAGGCAAAAAAAAAGCGCAATCATAACGACTGCGCTTTTTTTGAGTTTATATGTTATTTATAAAATATAAACAAAGATAAACAGCCCCAACCATACCACATCAACAAAGTGCCAGTACCAAGCAGCACCTTCAAATGCAAAGTGATTTTCTGGTGTAAAGTGCCCTTTCCAACTACGAAAAAGAACCACTGATAACATGATTGCACCTACACAAACGTGAAAGCCATGAAACCCCGTTAGCATAAAAAATGTTGAACCATAAACACCCGACCCTAAAGTCAACCCCATGTCATGATAGGCTTCGTAATACTCAATCGCCTGAAAACCAACAAACAAAAAACCCAAAGTAACCGTTGCTATTAGACCTTTAATTAATTGGTCACGATTTTTTGCTAATAAGCCATGATGCGCCCAAGTACATGTTATACCGCTGGTTAAAAGCAAGATAGTATTCAATAACGGCAGACCAAAAGCCCCCATTTCTTCAAATTCACCACCAATATTACCGGGTCCATTTGTTGGCCAAACAGCTTGAAAATCAGGCCATAACATTGCTGTTGACCGGCCTGGACCATCACCTATACCTGCCAACCAATCCATAGAAAGGTTACGCGTGTAAAATAATGTACCAAAGAAAACAGCAAAAAACATGATTTCTGAGAAAATAAACCACATCATTCCCATACGATAAGAAATCCCCACCCCATGGTTATACATACCTGATTCACTTTCAGCGGCCTGTAATGAAAACCAGCCCGCTAGCATCATTATAAAAATCACCAACCCAATAATCATAAAAGTTGAACCCGCAGCACTACCATTTAGGTAGTTAGCAAAGCCAACTAAAGTGGTCAAAAGACCTAATGTACCAATTATCGGCCAAATAGCCTTATTTGGAATGTAATAAGCATCATTTGTAGACATACCGCTACCCCTGTTATTTTTTTACTGATTTCTCAGTATTATCAAAAAAAGTATATGCAAGTGTCACTGTTTTATATTTCTTTGGAAGCTCTGGATCAATAACAAAACGAACAGGCATAAGTTTAACCTCATTAGGTTCGAATGTTTGCTCCGTAAAACAAAAACACTCAGTTTTCTTTAAATATTCAGCAGCAAGCCCTGGAGTAACACTCGGAACCGCTCTAGAAACCATTATTTTATCGGTTTTATTTTTAGCATAAAAGTTCACCGTATAATATTGCCCAGGGTGAACTTTTATCTTATTTTTTTCAGCACGAAATTCCATGGTTGGTGTTGATTTAGGCAAAGAGGTAATAAACTCAATGGTTATTTCCCTATTAAGATCAACCTCATAAACTTCATCAACAGTAGCCTCAGAGGCTGTTTTACCATTTAGCCCTGTAATATCACAAAACACATCGTAAAGCGGCACTAAAGCATAGCCAAAACCAAACATAGCAAGAACAATAAATACCAACTTATAAACAAGTTTAGTATTTTTTTGCTCTACCCCATCACTCATAGCCCATAACTCTTATTACTGCAAACACATAAATGGTTGCGGCTATAGTAATTAAAATAACTGCTGTCAGAATATTTTTTTTTCTTGTATCCATTTTATCACCTAATACTTTACCCTTCATAATAAGGGTAAAGTATCTGTTTAGTTTAACAACTACCTACCAGTACTCATAGTGGGTACTTCTTTTGGTGGAGTAGAAAATGTGTGATAAGGAGCAGGAGAAGGTAAAGTCCACTCTAAACTTTGCTCTTTAGCACCTTCCCAAACTTCATCAGTCACCTTTTCACCTGTTCCTCCTTTAATTGTTTTATAAACAATATAAACGAATATCAACTGACTAGGTCCATAAATAAAAGCTCCAATACTAGAAATCATATTCCAATCAGCAAACTGTACTGCATAATCAGGAATACGACGAGGCATGCCCGCTAAACCTAAAAAGTGTTGTGGAAAGAAAAGAATATTTACAGAAACTGCTGATAACCAAAAATGTAATTTTGCTAATTTTTCATCATACATATTACCTGTCCATTTAGGTAACCAGAAGTAACCCGCTGCCATCAAAATAAAAACAGAGGCAGGTACCAAGGTGTAATGAAAATGGGCAACAATAAAATAAGTATCATGATACTGAAAATCAACAGGGGCTAAAGCCATCATCAAGCCAGTAAACCCACCTAATGTAAACAAGACTACAAAGGCAATAGAAAATAACATGGGGGCTTCAAAAGTCATCGACCCTTTCCACATGGTTGCCGTCCAGTTAAATATTTTCACACCGGTTGGAATCGCAATCAGCATAGTGGCATACATAAAGTACAACTCACCTGCCATTGGCATTCCCACTGTAAACATGTGATGCGCCCAAACAATAAATGAAAGGAAAGCAATCGCTGCTGTTGCATAAACCATTGATGAATAACCAAACAAAGGCTTACGAGCAAAGACAGGAATAATTGTTGATGCTACACCAAATGTTGGCAAAATCATTACATATACTTCAGGATGTCCGAAGAACCAGAAAATATGTTGATAAAGCACAGGATCACCACCACCGGCCGCATCGAAGAAACTAGTATCGAAGAAGCGATCAGTTAATAACATGGTTACCGCGCCAGCAAATACCGGCATAATCGCGATTAACAAGAATGCTGTAATTAACCATGTCCAGACAAACAATGGCATTTTCATTAATGTCATTGCAGGGGCACGCATATTAAAAATAGTTGCGATAATGTTAATCGCCCCCATAATTGATGAAATACCTAATAGATGTACAGAGAAGATAGCAAAAGGTAAGGCACTACCTGTTTGCAGTACTAAAGGTGGATATAAAGTCCAACCTGAAGCAGGCGCTCCACCTTCCATGAATAAGGTACTTGCTAGTAATAACACACCCGCAACCAACATCCAGAAACTCATGTTATTCATGCGTGGTAACGCCATATCTGGCGCACCAATCATCATGGGTATCATCCAGTTAGCCAAACCAACAAAAGCAGGCATAACCGCACCAAACACCATCACTAATGCATGCATAGTGGTCATCGAGTTAAAGAACTGAGGATCTACAAATTGCATACCAGGTTCAAAAAGCTCTGTACGAATAATCAAAGCCATGGTTCCACCCACAAAAAACATGGCAAGCGCGAAGATTAAATACAATGTACCAATATCTTTATGGTTGGTGGTCACTATCCACCTTAGTAGACCCTTTTCAGGGCCGTGATCGTGATGATCATCATGTTCAGCTGTTGCAGCAGACATACTTAATACCTCTATAATAATATTTGAAAGATTAGACCGAAGAAAATTTAACGTAACGACTATTCGTCTTCATCTTCTGGCAACGCCGACTGTTTAGCTTTAATAGCTGATGGTTGAATTAAATCTCCCACCTTATTTCCTAAGCCATTACGGATAAAGGTTGATACTGCCGCAAAATCAACTGCACTTAGCATTTGACCAAAAGCAGGCATCATCCCTTTTCCACTCATCAGTAAGTCAAGTTGCGCATTCATATCGCCTGTCACAATTGTACTTGCAGTGATTGCTGGAAAAGTCCCCGCTATTCCAGCCCCATCAGCCATATGACAAGACGCACAGTTATTGGTATAAACAGTTTCACCTTTAGCAATCAATTCATCAGCAGTCCACTCTTTTTCTGCTGCATTTGCTTCTGCTAATGCTTCCCCTTTTTGTTCTATAACCCACTCGTCATAATCTTCTTTTTCCATAGCGATCACGACAATAGGCATAAACCCATGATCTTTACCACAAAGTTCAGTACATTGACCACGATAAGTCCCCGCCTTTTCTACCGAAGTCCATGCTTCATTTATAAACCCAGGAACCGTATCTTTTTTCCAACCTAGATCAGGCACCCACCATGAATGAATAACATCTGCTGCAGTAAATAAAAAACGAATTTTTGTATTTATCGGCACAACTAAAGGCTTATCAACATTTAATAGATAATGCGGTACAGATCGAGGATCAATACCTGAATTTATTTGACGAGCTTTATTACTTGCTTCATCCAAAGTACTGAAAAAATGAATGCCATTATCCATGTATTCATATTCCCATTTCCACTGCCAACCGGTGACTTTAATGGTCATATCAGAGTCTTGAATATCATCCATTTCTAACATTAATTTAGTCGCAGGAATTGCCATTGCGATTAAAATAACGGTTGGAATGATTGTCCAAATAATCTCTACGGTTGTACTTTCATGGAACTGTTCAGCCTTGTGCCCCATTGATTTACGATGATAGTAAATTGAATAGAACATAGTACCGAATACGGCAATACCAATGACTATGCAGATCCATAGAACCCACATATGAAGATCGTAGACATCATTACTGAGTTCTGTAACCCCCTGCATTAGATTGAGAGTGTAATCCGCATGGGCAGAGCTCAGACCTAAGATCATTAGGGTGAGCGCAGCGAATAGTTGCTTTGTTTTTATCACGGAGAAGCCTCCTGTTTGTAGTTATAAACTTGTATGCGTTATTTTTTTATAATGATATAAAGGCTTTTCCTAAATTTAAAACAAAGCCTTTCTATGACTATTCATTAATAGCCATTATTTTTTTTGAATTAACTTACTAATTCTACCCTATCAAGGTTTTCTATTCCAGAGAGTTTTACTTGATTACCTTTCCTTATGGCAAAAAAAAAGGCCTGTAAAAGATTTACAGGCCTTTTTTAAGAAACTAAAACTTTTACCTTTAACCGAGTGCACTAGCAGTTGCGGCATCAAAAGTTGGAATATGGCTGTCCAACCAATCTTTAACCATAGTAGCAACTTCTACGGTAACTTCTGCTTCACCTGCATGAAATGCAGTTTGCAAACCACCACAAACTTCTAATAGTTTTGTATGTTCTTCTTTATGTGCGTCATAAGCATCGTAATTTGCGGCAATCATTTCTTTCTCTTCATGTGCAAAATGATTTACCACAAACGTTATCAATGCATCTAATGAATCACCAACTTGAGAACGTGCCGCACCACCTGTTGCATCGTCATAAACTTTATTCAACAAATCAAAAAGTTCTTTGTGTTCTGTATCAATGAAACCTACTTTTGTACCATGCTGTGCTTCAGTCCAAGTAATTAAAGACATATCTTTTCTCCAAGTTGTTTTTATAATTAGGCAACTGGCAATAAATAACCCACCCAGATTGCGCAGATTTTTTGTTTCTGATCAAACTATCTCAAGAGGCGCATAGCCAGCTACGTAACGATTGAGATGGTTTGAGCAGGGATAAAAAAGCCA
>JALSLS010000365.1 GCA_026988195.1 Methylomonas sp. | reverse complement strand
ATATTTACTCTCTTCAGGTTTATAAATAATTTTCTGATTCTCACCTATATCTGCAAGAGCTTGTTTTCTAGCACCTCCGAGTTTTGCTTCGGTTAAATCCTTTTTAGCGGCAATATCAATCAAATGACCTTGTAATAAATATTTCCCATCATTAGAAACATACATTATATTGGCACCAGAAATCACTTCAAATAATCCTTTAGCCTCTGAAGCATTAATTGAATCAATTTTAAGTGAGGGCATTGCTTTTTTAATCGATGCTCTTACAGCATCTGCATCAGCATGAACATTAGCTGATAGTGCTAATGTAAAACCCAAAAGCGTTAAAGTAATAATTTTTAATTGTTTCATAATCCATTCATAGTAAATTGAGTGTCCTTGATGGACTCTTAAAATTAATTTTTGTTCCACTAAGATCCAGAGTAGGATATTTTATAACACCGAAAACAAAGAGTAGAGTTATTATTTATTAGGGGTGTATATGAAATAAAGCTAATAGCTATCAAACTGGAAGTGAAAATTTTTAACCCCACACCTGACAGAGCAAGGCTAAAGCCTCACTCCCAAGTTGCTCAAGTTATTTCGTGTACGTCCCTTACCCAGTTCTTCAATAGAGCCATTAACCTTTTATTGAAACAATCTAGTAATATCGAGAAAAACCGCAAAAAACATAAGAGACATCAGCATTAGCATACCCAGTTGCTGAAAATACATCTGTATAGTTTCTGACACTGGACTACCTTTAATAGCTTCAATAAAAAAGAACATCAAATGCCCACCATCCAATACAGGGACAGGTAAAAGGTTTAAAACCCCCAAACTGATGCTGACAACCGCTAGAAACTTTAAAAAAGGAACGATACCCAATTCGGCTGATTGACCCGCATATTTAGCAATGCTAATCGGGCCACTTAAATTTTTTGCCGATGCCGTGCCTGACAGCATTTTAAAAATCATTTCTACCGTTGTGCTTGAATAAAACCATGTTTTATCCACTGCTGCAAATAATGCATCAACAGGTGCTAGAGAGTAACTTACCTGTAGAGACTTAATCAATTCATCAGGAATTTTAACACCAGCGCCAATCCTGCCATAACTCATTTCATCAGTTTCAACTGTTTCAGGCACTATAAGCAATGGAAGATGAACCCCTTCACGTTCAACCATTAACTTAATTGACTGTTCAGGGCGGCTTTTAACAAATTCCACCCATTGCATCCAATCATTCATTACCTCTGAATTAGCAGTAAGAATTAAATCCCCCACTAATAATCCAGCCGTCTTAGCCGGGGAGTTATCAATAATCTTACCTATGATTGGTTTTAAAACGGGTGACCAAGGCTTTAAACCTAATTTTTTATATAAAATATCCGGTGATTCAGCATCCCCTTCAGCTAATTTAAGGAGAAGGGTTTTTGTTACATTATCACTGTTATTGACTAAAACAGTAATAATTCGCTCTCCTTGTAGAGCAGAAGAAAATAGCAAGTTCATGGATTCTGACCATGTGGGTGCTTTCTGCCCATTGACCTGTAAAATCTCATCGCCTTCTGAAAAACCAGCTTTATCGGCTAAGGTATCAATCTCTATTTTGCCAACAACAGGTTTCATTCCTGTTTCACCAATTATAAAGACTGCCCACAATAAAACCACGGCGAGTAATAAATTAAAAATTGGACCTGCTGCTACAATAGCAGAGCGAGCTAATAATGACTGCCGATTAAAAGCATAAGGCAAGTCTTCTTCAGTGACATTCCCTTCTCTTTCATCGACCATTTTGACATACCCACCTAGTGGTATGGCTGATAAAACATATTCTGTAGAATCTTCTGTTTTTTGGTACGACCAAATTATTTTACCAAAACCGATAGAAAACCTAAGGACTTTAACCCCGGATTTTCTAGCAACCCAAAAATGTCCAAACTCATGAATGGAAACTAATATGCCAATAGCAACAATAAAATGGAATACAGTATAAAAAAAGTCCATTATTAAGACATTTCCTGAATAATTTTATAAGACATGTCCCGAGCCTCTGCATCTGCTTTTAAAATAATCTCTAAAGTATTGGCTTCATCTGCTGAAAACTTAGCCATACACTTTTCTATAATGACGGGAATATCAGTAAATTTGACTCTTTCATTTAAAAATTCATCAACCGCTATTTCATTTGCTGCATTGAGTACTGTCGGCATAATACCTCCAGCATTAATTGCTTCATAAGCAAGTCTCAAGCACGGGAAGCGCTCTAAACTAGGCTCAGCAAAATCCATCTGTTTTACATCAAAAATATTCAAAGGTTCCACACCTGATTCAAAGCGATCAGGCCAAGCCATAGCATGAGCAATAGGCACTCTCATATCTGGATTTCCCATTTGAGCCAATACAGTACCATCTACATAATCTACCATCGAATGGATAATACTTTGTTTATGTATAACGACTTGAATATTATCAGGTGACATATTAAATAATAAACAGGCTTCAATCAATTCCAAGCCTTTATTCATCATAGTTGCCGAGTCTACTGAAATTTTCCGCCCCATTTCCCATTTTGGATGAGCAACAGCTTGGGCAACGGTAACATCATGTAACTCTTCTACGGGCGTTTCTCTAAACGGCCCCCCCGATGCTGTCAACAAAATCCTACGCGCTTCTTTTACACTTTCTCCAGCAATATAACCTGCTGGCATACACTGAAAAATCGCATTATGCTCACTATCTATAGGTAATAATTTTGCACCTGATTCACGCACCGCCTGCATAAAAATATCACCCGACATCACCAGCGATTCTTTATTAGCTAATAATACTGTTTTACCTGCTTTTGCTGCAGCTAAACTCGATAATAACCCCGCCGCACCAACAATTGCAGCCATTACTGAATCAACAGTATCCAGTGTTGATACTGTTTCCAGAGCCTTTGCACCCGACAAAACTTTAATATCAGAAATAGGAGTAGCAACAATTTTCTGTTTAAATTGTTCAGCTTTAGCATCATTAACCACAACAACATATTCAGGCTTATGCTGAATACATTGCTCATATAAGGTATCAATATTGGTGTTAGCAGTTAATGCAATAACCTTATACTTATCAGGATGCCTAGCAACAACATCTAGAGTACTTACCCCAATTGAACCTGTTGCCCCGAGAATACAGATACCCTTCATGAAAATACCCCTCGACCAATAAGAATGATACCTGCATAATAAAATGGAGCTGCAGCAATAACACTATCAATACGATCTAGCACACCACCATGACCTGGCAAAATTGACCCACTGTCTTTCACACCATTTTTTCGTTTAACCAAACTAAAAAATAAATCACCATAAATTGAGACCAGGACTGTCAACATCGACAACATAATAAAGTCTGTAGCGATCATTAGTGGGTAGCCGTAAATCAATGCCAAAACAATTCCACACACTAGCGCAGAAAGTAATGCACCATACATACCCTGCACTGTTTTTCCTGGACTAATTAAAGGGGCTAATTTTTCCTTCCCAAAGCGTTTACCAGCAAAGTAAGCAGATATATCTGCTACCCAAATAAGTATTAAGAAATACATAACAGCACCAGAGCCATAAAATGCTCTTAGCCTGACTAAAAACATCCAAGCTGAAAATAACACAAACCAACCAATAAACACTTTATAGCGTTTTTTTAACTCAAGAGATAACAATTCTTCAGGTGCTTGTCTGATAAGTAACATCATCATCACCCAAAATATAACAGGCCCAATGACTAACCATTCCAAGGCACCTGAATATGTTTTTATATCCGGAAATTCAAATAGTACGGAAAGTAACTCAAGAATGTAGGTCCAAGAATAAATAAATAGCATGGAGAAAGTCAATGTTGCTAAAAATAAAATTTTTCCGAACAGACTGTTAATTGATGATAATTCCGTCCATTCCCAAGCTGCAATTAAAACAATCAATCCAATAAAAGGATAAAAATAATCGAGTGGAAGTGTAAATATAGCCGTTATAGCGACAGAGGCTAGCACTAAGGCTGTTATAATTCGTTGAAGTAGCATTGTTTTAATTATTATTGGTTTTTTGAATTTAAAGAATCGACAATTTGCTCGCCTGTATGACCAAACCTTCGCTGTCTATTTTTAAAGCTATTAATAGCATCTGCCAGCAGGGTTTGATTAAAATCTGGCCACAAGGTACTTGTAAAATAAAACTCTGTATAAGCTAACTGCCATAACAAAAAATTACTTATTCTCTCCTCACCCCCCGAGCGAATAAATAAATCGGGTTCAGGGAGGCCTGCAGTAGTAAGGTGGTCATTAATAACTGACTCACTAATATCTTCGGCTTGCATTTCTCCAGCAGTCACCTTTGCTGTAATTTTTTGGACTGCCTGGGTTATATCCCAGCGACCACCGTAGTTAGCAGCAATAACAAGATTTAGCCCCGTGTTTTTTTCTGTCTGTTTTTCAGCAGACACAATTTTTTCTTGTAAACTATCAGGAAAAGCAGTTTTATCACCTATGATATGGAGTCTAATATTATTTTTATCAAGTTTATCAACCTGACTTTGAAGAGTCCCCATAAACAACTCCATCAGCATATTGACTTCTTTCTTAGGTCTACGCCAATTTTCACTGCTAAAGGCAAATAAAGATAAAACCTCTATCTTTTCTTTTACACAATATTCAACAACTTTCCTGACCGTTTTAACGCCAGCTCGATGTCCGATAATTCTTGGCATTAATCTTTTTTTTGCCCAACGGCCATTACCATCCATAATAATAGCAATGTGGCAAGGATTACCGTTATCTGTCATTGATTTATCCATTAATAGTCATTTATAAAATCACATTGAAAGTAAATCGGCCTCTTTAACTTCAAGGTTTTTTTCAATCTCTTTAATATACTTATCTGTAATCTGTTGAACCTTTTCTTCACCATCATGCGCTTCATCTTCTGAAATCATTTTTTCTTTCAAAGCCTCTTTTATATCAGAGTTTGCATCACGACGAATATTCCTAACAGCTACTCGACCTTGCTCTGCTTCATTTTTTACCACCTTAACCAGGTCACGACGACGTTCTTCAGTTAATGGAGGCAAAGGTATACGAATGACCACACCTTGCGTTGTAGGATTCAACCCCAAATCAGAAGTCATAATGGCCTTTTCTATGGCCTTAACCATATCTTTTTCCCATGGAGATACTTTTAAAGTACGAGAGTCTTCAACAGAGACATTGGCAACTTGGGATAAGGGAGTTTCAGACCCATAATATGAAACAGATATTTGATCTAGTAAACTGGGGTGTGCACGCCCTGTTCTAATTTTTGTAAACGCTTTTTGCAGTGCATCAACACTTTTACTCATACGTTTTGAAGCGTCTTCCTGTATATCACTAATCATTTTTATTCCTAACTTTTTTCAATCAAAGAACCAATATCTTCACCTTGCATAAGGCGCATAATTGACCCTGGTTCAAAAATATTCATTACCCGCATCGGAAGATCATTTTCCCTGCATAATACTAAAGCTGTTGTATCCATTACATTTAAACGTTGGTCTAAGGCCTGATCATAAGTTATCCGTGAATAAAACTTAGCATTTTCATCCTTTTCTGGATCTGCAGAATAAACACCTTTGACCTTCGTTGCTTTAATCATTAAATCGGCATTAATTTCTATTGCTCTAAGGCTTGCAGCAGAATCAGTCGTAAAAAATGGGTTGCCTGTTCCAGCCGCAAAGATCACAACACGCCCTTTTTCTAGATGCCTAACAGCTTTACGACGAATATAATCCTCGCAAACTTGGTTTATTTTTAACGCCGTCATCACTCTAACTTGCTGCCCTAAATGTTCAAGTGAATCTTGCATAGCCAAGGCATTAATGACAGTTGCCAGCATCCCCATTTGGTCACTGGTGACTCTATCCAAACCTTCAGCCGCTTTTTCTGCACCCCTTAATATATTCCCACCGCCGATAACAAGACCCACTTCAACACCAGCATCGCATAACTCTTTAACTTCAGTTGCAAGGCGTTTGACTATTTTTGCGTCAATACTACCGCCTTCTTCACTCATTAGAGCTTCGCCACTTAATTTAAGTAAAATTCTTTTACATATCATTTGGGTCATAATCAAAAATCCTATCAATAATAAATTAGGTGGAGTATACATTTAAGAGCCAGGACTCAATAGTACCCGGGGCTGACTTGCGGATATTATTGAGTCCTCGTTCCTTAAAGGTAAAAATTTGGTAACTATTTAGCATCTTTAGTGCAATGTTTCGTAAGGGCAAATGCTCCTACATCATCATTGCCTATTCACAAGCTAAATAGTTACGTTTCTTTTATAGTTTAAGCTGTTGCAGCTGCTTGCGCTCTTACTTCTTCTGCAAAATCAACTTCTTCTTTTTCAATACCTTCGCCTACTTCAAACCGAGTAAAACGAACAACAGAATTGTCTTTAGATTTAGTCAACTGAGCAACAGTCATTTTGTCATCTTTAATAAACGACTGACCTTCAAGTGTAATTTCAGATAAGAATTTTTTAATTCTTCCTGTAATCATTTTCTCAACAATTTCAGGTTTTTTACCACTTTCTAGTGCCTGAGCTGTAAAAATATCTTTTTCTTTTTGAATTAGGTCTTCAGATACTTGATCTTCAGAAACACAAGAAGGGTTTACCGCTGCAATATGCATTGCAATATCTTTACCTAACTCAGCATCATTTTTAGCCAGTTCAATAATGACTGCTATTTTTCCACCATGTAAGTAGCATGCAGTTCCACCCGCTACATTAGTGTATTTTTGAAAACGTCTTACTGAAATATTTTCACCCACTTTAGCAATTAAAGCGCGACGCGTTATTTCAACAGTCTCACCACTAGCCAACACCATATCTGCTAATTGCTCATTGCTTTCAATATCATTAGTTAATACTGCTGTAGCTAGTGCATCAACAAAGTTTTTAAAATCTTCACTTTTTACTACAAAATCTGTTTCACTATTAATTTCAACCATAGCGACAGTTTTGCTGTCATCACTTATTTTAATACCAATTGCACCTTCAGCAGCAACTCGACCTGCTTTTTTATCTGCTTTGGCAAGGCCTGATTTACGCATATTTTCAATAGCTAATTCCATATCGCCATTAGCTTCGGTCAAATTCTTTTTACATTCCATCATTCCTGAACCCGTTCTTTCACGAAGTTCTTTAACCATTACGGCCGTAATTTTCATACTATCTAACCCTTAAATTCTTTTCTAAAAAAACGCCCCCAATAGCAATAAAGGGGGCGTTTAAAATAGCTATCTCAATCTATAGCCCAGTCTTTACAACAGCAATTAAACTTTTTCAGTTGTTGCAACTTCTTCAGTTTTTGCTACTTCTTCTACTTTTTCCTCAACAAAATCATCTGCTTTTGCTGAGCCAGCTAATCCTGCGGACTTAGCTTCTAAAACAGAAGCTGAAGCAGTTTGACAATATAATTTAATCGCACGGATTGAATCATCGTTACCTGGGATAACGTAATCAATACCTTCAGGTGAGTTGTTTGAGTCAACAACACCTATAACAGGTATGCCTAGTTTTTTTGCTTCATTTACTGCATTTTTTTCGTAACCAACATCAAGTACGAAAAGCGCATCTGGTGTACCACGCATGTCTTTAATGCCACCAAGACTGCGATCAAGCTTTTCCATTTCACGTTCCATACCTAGAGCTTCTTTCTTGCTAAACTTTTGGTACAAAGTACCATCAGCCTTCATTGCTTCTAATTCTTTTAAACGATTAATTGATTTTTTAATTGTTTTAAAGTTAGTTAGCATGCCACCTAACCAACGATGGTTTACGTAAGGCATACCACAACGTTGTGCTTCTTCCGCTACTGTTTTACGTGCAGATTTTTTTGTTCCAACAAACAAAATATTACCTTTGTTTGCAGTCATTTGACCTAGGTAGTTCATCGCATCATTAAATAATGGAAGAGTTTGCTCTAAATCGATAATATAAATCTTATTACGCGCACCAAAAAGGTATGAAGCCATTTTGGGGTTCCAGTAACGAGTTTGATGTCCAAAATGAACACCTGCTTCTAGCATTTGACGCATTGACACTGCTGCCATGTTTTTCTCCTAAAATAATTCGGTCACCACTTTAAAAGCTAATAACCTGGGTTTCGCCTCCACCTATCCCGACTGGAAACCAGTTAAAAAACTAGCACCCTACCAGTTGTGTCGATAGATGTGAGAATTAATACAAAAATGAACTTACCTTTATACCATGCAATATACTTTTGGGCAATTTAAAAAACATTAATCACCAGGACAATCGGGTTTAAAAAGCCTTAAAAATATAATTTAAATTTAGTGTAGTTTGGTCACTTTTTTCAGCATTAAGTAATACCGTAAAAAGTTGATAACCCCGATAGTAAATATGCCCTAAATCAATTACCCACTATTTAGTCAAACTCGCACTAAACAAACAACCACTCGCTAAAAGACAAAGTACAGAGCAAATATCCCTGTTATTTTCGGGCGCTGGCTTTAGCCTGCATTGCTTTAAAAATACAGGCTAATTGCTAATAACTGGAGGCAGGTACAAATTGACTATATAGCCCATTATAATAATGATGATGTATCAACACCTTTTTATGAAACTCTTTATTCATCTCATAGTCTAATTTTATGTTATAGATATTATGCGACAAACCTTTGGCTTAAACTAAAAATAGTTCTTGTCCATAAATAGATTAAAGGAATATTTTTTAGCGACAAATATTAATTAAGAGCGGGTATTGTTGAGTCCCCGCTCCTTAAGCCCAGAAAGGCGTGTAAAGTAAAGGCTTAAACACTAAAATAAACTTTTCTAAAGTGTTTTTTATGAAATTAGTAAGCAGTGGGGGTTAGAAACCTATCGTAATGGTTGGTTTATTAGCACCCCTGCTTTTTATTTCATAAGGGGGAGTAAAAATGAAACAAATTAAAAAAACAATACATGGTTTTATCTCATTATTGATTCTAATGATGTTATTAGGCTATACAACATCAGTGCATGCTAAAAGAAGTGATTGTTGGGCTGAGTTTTATGAGGATGCTCAATTTAAAGGAAGCAGTTTTCGTCTACAGGGACCGGCATACAAAAGAAATTTAGTTAACGTTAAAGGAGAGAATTGGGACAAAAGAATTGAAAGTGTTTTGGTCGGCCCTAAAGCAACAGTGACTGTCTTTGAAAATAAAAATATGAAATTAACTTTAAAAGAAATGGCAAAGCACCCTGTGCTAATGAAATCTTTAGGGATTACTATGCAAGATATTCTTGAAGACTCTGAAATTATTCTTCACCCTAACTCGAAGATCCATAGTTTTGGAGAGTATAATTTCTACCATAAAATACGTTCCTTAAAAGTTGAATGTATTTGATATACTTCGCGCGGTCACGGATGCGGAATTTATAAGCTGCTGATTTTTGTCGATAGCAAGGTGCTGAAACAGGCGCATAGCAAGCTACGCAACTGTTTCAGCACTGCAGCTATTGGCAAAAACTCAGCGGTTAGAAATCCGCAGTCGTGACCGTGCGAAGTATAGATAAATTTAAAAGAAATCAAACCACACAGGGACGTGTTAATGAGTTTAAACTGAAAAATCTAAAAGAGACCTTGGAGTAAAGGGGTTATCAATAGTTTGACTCTCAATTTCACCGCCTTCTTCTGGCTGACCAGTCTCTTCTTTTTTATTATTTTGGATTCTTTTTGCAGCTCCCGAATGATCTTAAATAAACCTCCCCCGAGGCATAAACACTCGCCTTTCTCGTCCCTCGAAAACGGGGTATTAATAAAGGCTGTTTTTTTACCCTTTTACGCCCCAAGGGATTTAAGCATTATGATTTAGCTATATGGCACTCTCTCTTAAGCGATAAAAGCATGGCCTTGGTAGGTACTCTAAGTTAACCCCCTTAAATTGAGCGCATCCTACTTATTTCCTTACCTTAATGGCAGTGATGCTCTCAGTGGGTAAGTTCATTCTTTTAATGATTCCT
>JALSLS010000364.1 GCA_026988195.1 Methylomonas sp. | reverse complement strand
CGCAGATTTTTTGTTTCTGCTCAAACTATCTCAAGAGGCGCATAGCCAGCTACGGTCGCAACCAGCATCCTGCTTCGAGCGACACTTGCACATCCGTGTGCTTCGTAACGATTGAGATGGTTTGAGCGGGGATAAAAAAGCCAGTAAGGTGGGTGGGGTATTTGTTGCTGGTTGCCTAAGGCAAAAGACAACCTGATTACCCATGAGTTTCCGCCAAATCATATGGAAAAAGAATAAACCCTTGTGCCACGCGTCATCCCCGAGGTCTTTTATCGGGGGTCCATTTTCAGTGAACTAGATTCCTGCTAAGAGAATGCAGGAATGACGGGGTTGCAATGTTGGCTTTTTTTAAATTGCGGAAGCTCATGGGTAACCAGGAAAGACAATAAATAACTCGCTATAAATTCCGCATCCGTGACTGCGAAAAGCATAAGGTCACAGCCATTAGGATAAGGTAACAGGTAGGATGCGCTGAGGAACGAAGTGCATCGTATACAGCTGATGCGCTTGCGGTCTCGTCAGCACATTAGTAAATTGTTTAACTTAATGGCAGTGAGTTAAGTGTGGGCATAAGTTTGAGCGAGGGTTCGCCTACGGACACAGAGATTCCTGCTAAGAGCTCTTACTTAAACCGTCCTAGGTTTCTAAGGCTCCAGGCATAAAAAACTCACTGACTAACATTTTCTGTTTTTGAATAGCATAGACAGTTCTTCTTCCCCACACTTGTTGTTCAATATTGACCCTATCAGTCAGCTCTGGTGTCCATAGGGAATAGGGAATGCAACAAGTGTTAAGTTCTAGGCGTTCTAAATTGGGGTAAGCAAAAATAACTTCACCTAATGGCCGTGTACCTAAATGAGATAAGTTACGTTTAGCTATTTTAATGGTATGTTCTGGCAGAATTGTTCTAGCAAGAATAAGGGGTTTACCTGCAGCATGTAGTAACACCTCTCGCACAAGGTTAAATTGCTGATGGGGTAAGTTTAATCGATCACATTCTCCCAGAAAAGCGGGTTTCCAGCGGTGAAATAAAATTTCGACCGTAACCTCGTGGCCGTATACTTGTCTTAAACGACGAGTTAAAGAGTTTTTTTCATAAACCCATGAGTGAACATTAGTCGGCAGTTTTTGTTGTAAACCGGGGTGTTTTTTTTTCCAGTGGGGTTCTTGGGTAAATAAGAAGCTATTTTTATGCACCTGGGCTTATACCTCTGAGTAAAGAGTAGTTTGACCTAACCACCGATCAATTAATGGCTGAATGCTATGGGGATATTGGCTGGAGATGAGGTTAGCAGCATCTTGCACTTGATCCAGCAAGGTAATATCTCGTTCTAAATTGGCTATTTTGAATTGCATTAACCCTGTTTGGCGAGTTCCCATAACATCACCTGGCCCTCGTAGCTCTAAGTCTTTTTCAGCAATGATAAAGCCATCATTACTTTCGCGTAATATGCTTAATCGTTGTTTGCTCATATTTGATAAGGGGGTTTGATACATTAACAGGCAGTAGCTTTCTTGATCACCCCTACCTACGCGCCCGCGTAACTGGTGAAGTTGGGATAGGCCAAGTCTTTCAGGGTTTTCTATGATCATTAAACTGGCATTGGGTACATCAACCCCCACTTCAATAACCGTGGTTGCTACTAATAAATCATAGTCGTGGTTTTTAAAGCCTTGCATAATGGCATCTTTTTCTATTGCTTTCATACGACCATGGACTAAAGCAACACGTACATTAGGTAATGCTTGGGTTAAATATTCAGCTGTATTTTCAGCTGCTTCGCATTGTAAAACTTCGGATTCTTCAATTAAGGTGCAAACCCAATAGGTTTGATTTTTATTGTTAGTCCAGTTGTTTATTTTTTCAATGATTTGTTCTCTGCGCTCAGCAGGAATAACACAAGTGGTCACTGGTTTTCGTCCTGGGGGTAACTCATCAATAATCGAAATATCCAGATCTGAATACTGTAGCATTGCCAGTGTTCTAGGGATAGGTGTTGCTGTCATGACTAGTTGGTGAGGTCGGCTGTCTTTAGTTTGACCTTTCTCTCTTAAGGCTAAGCGTTGATGGACACCAAAGCGGTGCTGTTCATCAATAATAATAAGACCCAGTTGATGGAAATTAACACTTTCCTGAAATAATGCATGGGTTCCAATAATAATACCTGCGGTTCCATCTTCAATAGCGGCTAAGGCTTGTTTTCTCAGTTTTCCTTTAAGTTGGCCAGTTAAATAAACAATCTGAGTATCATGGTGTTTGAACCACTGATTAAAATTACGGTTATGTTGATCGGCCAATAACTCTGTGGGAGCCATAATGGCAACTTGGTAATGGCTTGATAAGGCGAGTAATGCTGCGTAGGCGGCTACCACGGTTTTTCCTGAACCTACATCACCTTGTACTAACCTAAGCATCGGGTGATGAGATTGGCAATCGTGAATAATTTCTTCAATAACACGATTTTGTGCCTTAGTTAATTGAAAGGGGAGAGCGTTTAAAAAACTTTGAGACTTGGCTTTTGTTGTGGTTAAAACAGGGGCAAGCCATTTTTTAACGGACTGTTTGTTTTTTAATAGAATAAGATGGTGGGCTAGTAACTCTTCAAAGGCGAGTCGTTTTAATGCAATTAGATTGCCTTGTTGTAACTGTTCGGTAGATTGTTGTTCTGGCTGGTGTAATGCTTGTAAGGCATGCTTTAAAGTAGGGTAGTTGTATTGTTTTAATAGCGGGGATGGAAGCCAGTCAGCCAATTGTTCAGGTGCTTGAAAGTAAAGGGTTAAGGCTTGGGTTATTGCTTTTCTGACGGTGCCTTGGTGCAACCCTTCGGTTAATGGGTAAATGGGGGTTAAGCATGGCTCAGTGATATTGTCTGTGGAGGTAATGATTTTGTATTCAGGGTGGGCAATTTCTTTGCCCTGATAGCCGTAGCGAATTTCCCCAAAGCAACTGACTAATGTACCTGGGCTTAAATCTGCTTTTTGTTTGGCAGTAAAGTGAAAGAATTTTAAGCTGATATAGCCAGTTGAATCGCTCAGTCGGCATAGTAAACTGCGACGGCCTTTCATTAGAACTTCTGTGAACTCCACTGTGCCACAAAATAGAACAGACATACCGGGTAATAGGCTGTTAATAGGGTATATTCTGGTACGGTCTTGGTAGCGGTGAGGTAAGTGAAAAAGCAGGTCTTTTATACAGTGAACCCCCAGTTTTTCAAAACGGATAGTCGACTGAGGGCCAATACCTGATAATGTTGAAACGGGTTGAAGCAAAGCATCCATATTGACTGTTTTAGCTAGTGTATGTCTCTCTTATTACCATGATCGCATCCATTTCAATGCCTACTCCTTTAGGAAGTGATGCAACACCGACAACAGCACGAGCAGGATAAGGTTGAGTGAAATAATGACTCATAATTTCGTTAACCACAGGGAAATTGGAAAGGTCGGTTAAAAAAACATTCAATTTAACAATATCATGAAAATTTCCGCCAGCAGCTTCGGCAACGGCGTTTAAGTTATCAAAGACCTGCTTGATATGATCGGAAATATCACCTTCAGCAATTTCCATGGTCTCTGGAATTAAAGGAATCTGTCCTGAAAGGTAAACTGTATTTTCAACTTTTATAGCTTGAGAATAAGTGCCAATTGCTTGGGGTGCTTTGTTTGTTTCTATGATTATTTTAGTCATTTTGGTGTTCCGATCAATATTCTTTGTTGTAACCGATCAGTCCCCCTCAATCCCCCTTTTTCAAAGGGGGAGGTGAGAACGGTTACTCTTTGTCTTATCATAGCTGACTAAAGATCACTCTACAAACGGTTTGGTATTAGGCTTTAATTCGAGTGATTTTTAATACAATGAATAGCTTTTTCAATTTACGGATAATATTGGCTAAATGGACTCTATCTTTTACCGCTAGAGTAATAAGGTCAATGGATACTTTATCGTCTTGATCGGCAATCGTAACACTTTCAATGTTGGCGTCCAGACCTGATATGGTTGAAGCAATTGTTGCCAATGTACCGCGCTGGTTGAGTAGTTCAATTCTAAGTTCTACAGAGAACTCGCCAGAAATTTCATGGCTCCACTCTACGTCGATCCAGCTGCTTTGCTGTTTTCTAACGTCTTTGCTATTACGGCACTCATGGTGGTGAATGACGATGCCCTTGCCGGGGTTGAAAAAACCAACAATGTGATCACCTGGAATGGGGTGGCAACACTTGGCTAAAGTAATCACCATTCCTTCAGTACCCTTAATAATTAAAGGGGTGTTTTCTGTTGTTGTGTTTTCTAATTTTATGGCAGCATGAATGTCTTCTTGTGATAAATGTTTGGCAACAAGTATAGGCATTTTATTGCCCAACCCTATTGCTTCAAGTAGTTCATCCATTGATTGCATTTTCATGACTTCTAGTAATTGTAAAAGGCGTGACTCAGCAATATTATCGAGTTCAATATTAAGGGTTTTAAGTTCCTTCTCCAGTAAGCGGCGTCCTAAATTGATAGCATCTTGTTGCTGAAAGTTTTTTAGATAGTTTCTAATGCTGCTGCGTGCTTTGGCGGTAATGATATGATTAAGCCAAAGAGGGTTGGGTCTGGCCCAGGATGCAGTAATGACTTCAACTGTCATTCCATTTTCAAGCTGTGTTTGTAAGGGTATTAGTTTATTGTCAATTCTAGCTGAAACACAAGTGCTACCAATATCAGTGTGTACTGCATAGGCAAAGTCGACAATGGTTGCGCCTCTCGGTAGTTTGATAATATTTCCTTGAGGGGTGAAAACAAAGACCTCTTGAGGGAATAGGTCGATTTTAAGGTTATCAATAAACTCTAAAGAATCCCCTGCTGTTTTTTGTATTTCCAATAAGTCTCTAAGCCATTCGGTTGCTCTAGCTCTTACATGTTCACCAGATGTGTCGCCTGATTTATAAACCCAATGTGCAGCAATGCCTGATTCGGCCATGCGATGCATTTCATGCGTTCTAATTTGAATTTCAATCGGCACACCATAAGGGCCAATTAAAATAGTGTGTAATGATTGGTAGCCATTCGCTTTTGGTAGGGCGATGTAATCTTTAAATTTACCCGGAATAGGGTTGAATAAATTATGAACGCAACCTAAAATACGATAGCAGTCATCGACTTGGTCGCAGTAAATTCTGAATGCATAGACGTCGAAAACATTAGAGAATGGTATTTTCTGACGTCGCATCTTTTTGTAGATGCTCGCTACATTTTTTTCTCTGCCGGCCACATCAAAAATTAAACCCGTTTGATTAAGCCTGTTTTTTATAGCACTTTCTATCGTATTAACAATTTCACGCCTATTGCCTCGTGCTTTTTTTACCGCTTGTCGAATGGCTTGGTAACGATGAGGGTGAATAGCTTCTAGACAGAGTCCTTCTAGTTGGTGTCTTATGCTATTCATGCTTAGGCGGTTGGCTAAAGGTACGTAAATTTCTTGAGTCTCTTTAGCTATACGGCGTTTCTTTTCTATCGGCATGGCGCCGAGTGTTTGCATGTTATGCAAACGATCAGCGAGTTTAACAATTATCACGCGAAGGTCTTTAGCCATTGCCAATATCATCTTTCTAACATTTTCGGCTTGGGTTTCTGCGCGAGACTTGTTATCAAGTTTAGTTAGTTTTGTGACCGCATCAACTAAATCGGCAACCTCTTGGCTAAATTCCTCTACAATTTGCTCTTTGCTGATAGGGGTATCTTCAATAACATCATGTAAAATTGCAGCAATAATTCCTTGGGTATCCATATGCATTTCTGCAAGGGTTATCGCTACTGATAGGGGGTGGCAAATATAAGCTTCGCCACTTTTTCGATATTGTCCGGAATGTGCATCAGCGCCAAAATGAAAGGCGTGATTAATAGAGTCTACTTGTTTGTTATTAAGGTAGCCACTGATAATAGATTGTAAGCGCCTGAGTAATTTTTCTTCAGGGAGTTCTATTTCAGGTAAAAAATTAGCAATGGCTACCTCTGTCATAATTTCTAGCTTATATCATCAGGGATTGATTCTGGGCGTTGTTCAGTTGTAAAATGTTCACCAACATTATGTAAAAGGTCAACATTGTCTTCTGTTACATGGCCTTCTGCTATTTCACGTAAAGCTAGAACAGTATCTTTGTCATTGTCCCGAGAAATAAACGCCTCAGCTCCTTTTGATAGCTGGCGCGCTCTCTTGCTGGCCAATAAAACCAGTTTAAAGCGATTTTCAACATTTTCTAAACAATCTTCAACGGTAACTCGAGCCATTTTAAAAAAACCTTATTAAATTTTGAATTAATCTCGTAAGATTATATTTTGCAAAACTTTTGCTTATATAAAAGAGAACTGACCATTTTATCAAAAAAATATTAATTTAGCAATTTTAATGTATTTTTTTGTTGTGGCCAGCTTACCTTGTACTGGTAAATATGGTAGGTTATGTTAGAAATAATAGATATAGAGAAGTTTGAGATGGTTGCTAATAAGGTTAGGCAGAAGGTTCGGCGTGTCGCTGAACGTAGGTCAAGAGAACGGCGAAAAATTCAATTTAAATTTGGCAGTGCTGAGTGGCGCAGGATTATTCAGCAAGAATACTTGTTGTGGCCAAAAAAGGATCGGCGTAACTCCGACCGTCGAGCAATTGCTCGAAGGAAAATGCTTAGACGGGTTGGAAAAACAGGGGGGCACCAAAAAGCAGTAAAGCCAAAGGATTTATCTACTTTGTTAAGCAGTGAAGAAAAGGAAATGCTTAATAAATTGAATCGATCTGAATATGTCGATTGAACCTTGTGAGTAGACAATGGTGATGTAGGAACGTCCGCCCTCGGCACACCGCTTCGCTGCTCCTCGATAATAGCTCCTGCATTATTCTACCTACGTGCATAATCTACATGGATGTAGTGAGTGCAGATATTGCAGGAGCAAATATCTGTCCATGCACTAGTCGGCGCGAAGATAATTGAAAATTCCAGAGAAAAGAGCATTATTTTAATCGCGCCGAGGGCGGACGCTCCTACAAAGCATTTGTAACCGTTCACCTCCCCCTTTGAAAAAGGGGGATTGAGGGGGATTTGTCTAATAAAACCTCTCCTAACCCCCTCTTTTCCAAAGAGAGGGGCTGAACGGTTACAAGCATTCTACTAAAGGTGCTGAATAGTCACAGCAAAATATTATTTACTTCTTTCTTCTAAAATAGCAACAGCAGGTAATACTTTTCCTTCTAAGAACTCAAGGAAGGCTCCACCGCCAGTTGAAGTATAAGAGACTTTATCTTTAATCCCGTATTTATCAATAGCCGCTAAGGTATCACCACCACCAGCAATAGAAAAAGCTGAGCTTTCAGCGATGGCTTTTGCCATTGATTTAGTCCCTTCAGAAAATTGCTCTATTTCAAATACGCCTACAGGGCCGTTCCAGACAATAGTACCTGCAGATTTCAGCATTTCAGCATATAGCTTAGAAGTTTCTGGGCCTATATCCAGAATTAAGTCATCATCTTCAACAGCAGAAACTTTTTTGATTGTTGCTGTGGCAGTCTCTGAGAATTCTTTAGCGCAAACGACATCTGTTGGTACAGGAATGTCAGATCCCGCTGCTTTAGCCGCCGCGATTAGTTTTTTGGCTTCATCGATTAAATCTTCTTCGTACAGGGATTTACCGACTGAATAACCAGCCGCCGCGATAAAGGTATTGGCAATGCCTCCGCCTACGATTAATTGATCCACTTTTGTGGATAAAGATTCTAGGACGGTTAGTTTTGTAGAGACTTTTGATCCACCAACAATAGCAACTAAGGGTTGTTCTGGTTGGTTTAATGCTTTACCTAGAGCATCAAGCTCATTTGCTAAAAGAGGGCCAGCGCAGGCAGTTTTAGCATATTTTGCTACACTGTGAGTTGATGCTTGTGCTCTATGGGCGGTACCAAAAGCATCCATCACAAAAATATCACATAAGGCAGCCATTTTCTTACCCAGCTCATCACTATTTTTCTTTTCGCCCACATTAAAACGGACGTTTTCGCAAAGTACCACTTCACCTGCAGCAACAGAAACTCCTTCTAACCAGTCTTTTTCAAGACGGACGGGCTTTCCAAGCAAGGTTGAAAGTTTTTCTGCAACGGGTTTTAGGCTTGAGGCATCGTCAAATTCACCTTCAGTCGGGCGACCTAGGTGAGACATGACCATAACAGCTGCGCCCGCATCAAGTGCTTTTACAATAGTTGGGACACTTGCCTGAATACGGAGATCACTAGTGACTTTACCGTCTTTAACGGGTACGTTTAAATCTTGGCGAATTAAAACACGTTTCCCCGATAAATCTAGATCAACCATTTTTTGTACGGACATATTAGTTATTCCTCTTTTCTAAAATTTTAAGTGTGTTTGATTATGGCTATTATAGAGAGGAAACAGAAAAGGCGAAAGATGAAACAAAGGTGAGCTTAGAATTAAATGAGATTTCTCTAACTCGATGTTTTGTAGGAGCGTCCGCCCTCGGCGCGATTAAAATGATGCTCTTTGCTCTAAAGCGTTCAATTACCTTCGCGCCGACTAGTGCATGGGTGCACGTAGGTAGAGCAATGCAGGAGCAATTGCCGAGGGCGGACGCTCCTACATCACCATTGTCTACTCACAAACTGAATAGTTATATCGAAATTATAGATATTAATTATTTATAAGGTGTTTGCTTCTTCAGGAAGTTTGATTTTTAAAAACTTATTTAAAGCACCTTTACTGGCCAAAATACGATATTGTGAATAAACTTCATCATATTTTGCGTTGGTATAAGCACTTTTAGAAACGAACATTTCATTTGCTGAGTCTAATAAGTCTAATAAGGAACGTTGGCCAATATTAAATTGTTTTTGATAGGCCGCATTACTTTTGATACTTGCATCTTTATGAAGCTTGAAAAAACTCATTTGTTGGTTAATAATTTGATACGCCACCCAAGATAAGCGCATACTCTCTACGACCTGTCTGTAGGTGTTATCTCTAATGTTTTTAGCTTGGTTGATTAGTTTAGCCGTTTGTTTACGACGAGAGATGTCTTTTCCACCATTAAAAAGATTATATTGAAAACGTAGCATAGCGGTAGCATCTTCATTTTTGCCTTTAATCCCATCAAGGTCAACATTGTGAGAGGCACTGGCCTCAAAATCTAAACGAGGTAAATAGGCTGCTCTTGCTGTTTCATGCTGAGCAAAAGCAGAATCAATATCTGCATTAGCTGATTTTAAAATGGGGTGGTTAGCGACAGCTTGTTCAATAGCAGACTCTAGATTACTGGGTAATGCTTCAATAGGTGGGGTAATGGCTTTCAAATTAACGGGGAGCACGCCTACTACTCTTAAAAAAGCAGTTTCTGCATCTTTAAGGTTGCCAGACTCAGATAATGTGTTTTTTTCTGCAAGTGCTAAACGCCCACTTGATTGGTCAGCATCCGCACGTTTACCAATACCGCGACTACTGCGTAATGAAATTTGATTGTTTGTTTTTTGGTGAACCTGTAAATTTTCTTTTGCTAAAGATAATAATTCATTACGACGAAGTACATTGATATAAGCTTCAACCGCATTGAGTGCAGTGATTTCAGATTGACCGAAAACAGTATAAGCACTAGCATTGGTTCTTGCTTGATGGCGGTTAACTTCACTAGGGGTTGCTAAGCCATCAAATATCATTTGTTTTAATTGAATGGATGCTTCTTCTCTGCCAAAAGAAACGGTACCGTCACCTCGACGGCGAGTGGTTGGGTTAGTTGACTGTTCCCAGCCAATCCCAGCAGCAATATCTATGGTGGGGAAATAGGCTGATTTTGCTTGGTCTATTTCCTGCTCAATAGCAGCGCGTTCAGATTTTGCAGATTGTATTTGAGGATTTTCATCAATTGTTCTTTGAATTGCTTCTTGTAGCGATTGTGCCGATACTTGAGTGGAAAAAAGGCTAAATGCAATTAAGCTGCTAATACTAAGGGGGTGTTTAAGTTTCATGTCCATATTAAAAATAAGTGAAGTAAATGGGTTTAAATGTATTCTATTTTGCTTGAGTTATCAATT
>JALSLS010000363.1 GCA_026988195.1 Methylomonas sp. | reverse complement strand
GGGAGTGCTCATGAGGAGTTTCTCCTGTATTTTTCTTAATTGTACACCCTATTAAGAAATAATAATGCGTCTCACTAGCATATTTAGAATTGCTGCTAGCATATTTAGAATTGCTGAAAAATTTCAGGAAGACTATGATGTACCTTGAATATGTTATGATTATTGGTTTGGTTACTATGACTAATAATAAAGTAGAGTCTCAAGAATTACAGCCAACCATTCTCTCCTATGTGAAAGACCTTCCTAACCTGTGTTCACTGGCAGGATTAGCCTGCACACTGTTAGCTATTTACTTCAGTATATTAGGTGTTTACTACGCTACAATGATTGGTATGATCTGGGCGGTTGCATTCGACTGGGCAGATGGCCTTATAGCCCGAAGAATGAAAGGGCGAACAGGTAACGACCGTGCTTTTGGTGGACAACTGGATGTCCTAATAGATATTGTAAGCTATGGTGTTACTCCAGCTATTCTTTTACTCAGCTATGGAAAATTTGAACCTATCTTTTTAATAGGTGCTTTTCTAATGCTTGCAGCTAGTGCAATCAGGTTAAGCTATTTTAGCGTGTTTGGTCTTGCTGGTGGTTCAAAATACACAGGACTTGCGCTTGATAACAACAATATAATCCTTGTTTTCATATTCTTATTTGAAGCTGCTTTTAGTCAGGGAGTCTTTTCTATCATTCTTTATTTGAGTGGTTTAGGACTTGCCGCTTTGAATGTATCGCAAATCAAAACCCCCAAACTTTCTGGTAGCGTGGTCAATGTCTATATCCTTGCTTTTTATACGCTAGGAATGACGGCCATCTATGCTTGGAAACTATTATAGAAAATAACAAAGATAGGTAAAAACTATTAACGAAAATCATTTTAATCTAGGAGTAAAATAACACTATGGTTGTATATACAGTCGGTACATTTGATTTATTGCATGTTGGGCACCTTGCATTGTTGGAATATTGCGCCACGTTGGGTGATACTGTTGCTGTTGGTGTTGCTTCTGATGAGGTCGTCCAACTGTACAAACCTAAGGCTCCTGCTATTCCGCTTGAACAACGTATTGAAATGCTTCAAGCACTTCGCTGTGTGGATATTGTACTTCCCTACCATGAGCTGGATTACCTTTCTGTTTGTGAGCAGGTCAAAGCAGATATTTTTGTTATTGGTGAGGACTGGGGTAGAAAACCTCATAATCAAGATGTGGAAAAATATTTTGACACACTGGGGAAAAAAGTCGTTCAAATTAAATATAACCCACGCAATTCATCGACTAAAATAAAACAAAACATCATTGCTGAATTTCAAAAATAATGAGTCCATGAAATTGATCATGGTCATCTCAAAATAAGCATACCGAATTAGCTTAGAGAGTGATTTTACATAAAGATAAACCAGCGTTTGTTAGGGAAAGGTAGCTCGCAATAAATAATACTAAATTGAGTTAGTAACACAAAATGTCATAAAGCTGTCATATTTAAACTGCACAATAGCACTATGTAAACAATCCAGAGATTAAATATGAAAATTAAAGCATTAGTTGCTGCATTAGGTTTTGCCTCAGCTTCATTAATAAGTGGTACAGCGATAGCAGTTCAAACTGTTGATGCTGACGTACCTGAATACCAAAAAACAAGCGGTGTTTCTGGTAACCTATCTAGCGTAGGGTCTGATACATTAGCAAACTTGATGACACTTTGGGCAGAAGAGTTTAAACGTACTTACCCAAATGTTAACATTCAAATTCAAGCAGCTGGCTCATCTACTGCACCACCAGCACTAACAGAAGCAACTTCAAACCTTGGGCCTATGAGCCGTAAGATGAAGGACAAAGAGCGTGATGCTTTTGAAAAGAAATATGGTTACAAGCCTACAGCAATCCCTGTAGCAATTGATGCTTTAGCGGTTTATGTAAACAAAGAAAACCCAGTTGAAGGGCTATCTATCCCTCAAGTTGATGCCATTATGTCCTCAACACGTAAATGTGGCTACGATAGCGATATTAAAACTTGGGGCGATATTGGATTAAAAGGCTCTTGGGCAGGTAAAACCATCCAATTATATGGTCGTAACTCTGTATCAGGAACATACGGTTACTTTAAGAAAAAAGCCTTATGTAAAGGCGATTACAAAAGCAATGTAAACGAGCAACCAGGCTCAGCATCAGTGGTTCAATCAGTAACATCTTCATTGAATGGTATTGGTTACTCAGGTATCGGTTACAAAACATCAGGCGTTAAAGCAGTTCCTTTAGCTAAAAAAGATGGCCAAGCATTTGTAGAAGCAACACCTGAAAACGCAGTAGCAGGAAAATATCCTCTATCACGCTTCTTATATGTTTATGTTAACAAACAACCGAATAAAGCTTTAGGCCCAATCGAAAAAGAATTCCTTACTATGGTGCTTTCTCAATCAGGTCAAAAAGTCGTTATCAAAGACGGGTACATTCCTTTACCTGCTAAAGTAGTCGCTAAAGCTCTGGAATCAATTCAATAGTTTTTTTGCAAAAGAATAGGATCGGCATAAGGATGTGCCACAGGGACGTTGTAAAATAACTATCCTCTCAAGAGAAATAGCTTATTTTATTAAAGTTGAGCCAAAAGTTGCCTTTGTGACTTTTGGCTTTTTTATGTTTAAAATCTGACTACTTTATGCAATCCAGCTGATTAACCACCTCTTCACCTCCGCTGTCACATTAATGTCACATTAATGTCACATTAATGTCATGTACCTGTCATATTTCTTTTTTAAACTAGTCTTATGACTGACTTAAATAATAACCAAACCCCCTCTTTGTTCCAGCATGGAACATTGACTCGCCATCAACGCTGGCGGCTAATCAAAGATAATGTCGCAGGTAAGGCCGTCGTACTCGGCGGTCTTGGCGTTATTGTTGCCATTCTGATGATTTTCTTTTATCTGCTTTATGTTGTGTACCCTTTATTTGGTGACGCTGAGGTAGAATCTATATCACAATATAGTGTGCCTGAAATACAAACAGGTAAGACTCTGCTGTTAGCAATGGAAGAACAGAATGAGGTTGCTGTTAGGTTTACCGATCAAGGAAAAGCAATTTTCTTTAAAGTAGAGTCAGGTCAAACCTTATCGATAAAATCATTAGCAATTCCTGAAAACGCAGAAATCACCAGTTTTTCTCAGGGAGCGCCTGCTACAGGTGTTATTGTTTATGGTTTATCTGATGGCCGAGCTATTATAGCTAAACATGCTTATAAAATTAGCTACCCTAATGATCAACGTTTAATTACTCCGGTTATTGAATACCCCATGGGTAAACAAGCCTTACTAATTGATAATGACGGTCAGGCTTTAGAAAAGATAACCGTTAAAATTGAAGAGGAAGTCACTACGGTAGTCGCCATTACTGCAGATAACCGGCTTGTTTTAAGTAGTTATAGCAAAGAAGAATCTCTTTTTGGAGAGGATAACCTTGAGCAGACCACATCAACTTTAAATTTAGGAACCATGAATGTTGACTATTTACTGGTTGAAAAAGAACAACGCTTAATGTATTTAGCCAGTAAAAAGGGTTATTTAAGTGTTTATAGCATTGCGGACAAATCAAATCCTGAATTAATTCAGTACTTGTCTGTAACAGAAAATGGCTCTGAGATTAGCAATTTGACATTTCTAAATGCTGAAATATCCTTATTGATTGGTGATACTACCGGGTTAGTGACTCAGTGGACGATGATCCGCGATGACAAAAATCAACAGGTAATGCAAAATTTAAGGTCATTCAAAGTCTCGGATGTTGCCATTGTTTCTATCAACTCAGAGCAACGTCGTAAAGGTTTTATGACTGCTGATGCCAATGGTATGGTGGGTATTTACCATTCAACAGCGGAAAGAGAGCTTATTAAACAGAGTGTTTCTCAATCAATGCCTGTTTATTTGACTCAATCACCAAGAGCAAATGCCTTTTTGCTACAAACTGCAGACAATCAAATCAGTTTTTGGCAGGTTCATAATGAGCACCCTGATGTCTCTTTTGATTCAATCTGGAAAGAAGTTTGGTACGAAAGTTACCCAAAACCAGATTATATTTGGCAATCATCATCTGCGAGTAATGATTTTGAACCTAAAATGAGTTTAACGCCTTTAGTGTTTGGCACATTAAAAGCGGCATTTTACGCCATGATGGTCGCTATTCCACTTGCCATTATGGGAGCTATTTATACTGCTTATTTTATGGCTCCAGCAATGAGAAGCTATGTAAAACCAAGTATTGAACTGATGGAAGCATTACCTACGGTAATTCTAGGGTTTCTCGCGGGCTTATGGTTAGCGCCCTTTGTTGAAGCTAATTTAGTCGGTATATTTTCTTTATTTATGATTGTGCCGCTAGGCGTGATGATTTTTGCTTATTGCTGGCAATTATTACCAAAGGCTATTCGTCATCGAGTAGCTAACGGCTGGGATGCAGCTTTACTTATCCCTGTTATTCTTATTTCAGCCTGGTTTGCATTTGCTATTAGCCCGCTAATTGAGTCTTTATGTTTTGCCGGTGATATGCGAGTCTGGATGAATGATTCATTTGGTATTGGCTATGACCAACGTAACTCATTGGTTGTAGGTTTAGCCATGGGATTTGCAGTCATCCCAACTATTTTCTCTATTACTGAAGATGCTATTTTTAGTGTGCCAAAAAATTTAACCGTCGGTTCCCTTGCCCTAGGTGCAACACCTTGGCAAACACTGGTTCGAGTGGTGATATTAACCGCAAGCCCAGGTATTTTTTCAGCGGTTATGATTGGTTTTGGTCGAGCAGTAGGCGAAACCATGATTGTATTAATGGCAACAGGAAACACCCCTGTCATGGATTTAAGTATCTTCCAGGGAATGCGGACTTTATCCGCCAATATCGCAGTAGAAATGCCTGAGTCCGAGGTTGACAGCACACACTATAGAGTCTTGTTTTTAGCAGCTTTAGTCTTATTTCTATTCACCTTTGTTTTTAACACCTTGGCTGAATTAATTCGTCAAAACCTAAGAGAGAAGTACAGTTCGCTATGATGATTAAAGATTGGTTTAAAAGTGGCTCACCTTGGGTCTGGTTAAATGCCGCAGCGGTAAGCACCTGTATGATTTTGGTGATGGGTTTATTGATACTGATTGCTGTCCGTGGTTTAGGTCATTTCTGGCCTAGCGATATTGTCGAATATAGTTATATAGAAAATGATAAAAAAACCTTAGTGGTAGGTGAACTGGTTGATACCAGTGTTATGTCTGTAAAAATGGCTAAAGAGTCGGGCTATAAACTAAAAAACAATACCGACACCTTAATACAACATTTGATTAAAACAGGCAATAGAGATATTTCTGGAATGGATTTTCGCTGGATACAACAGCAAAATATTCAATCAGAAAGGCACCCCAATGAAATGATCGCTATTGAAAGGCGGGAATGGGGGAATTTTTATGGGCGCTTGGTATCGGTAAAAGAAAATGGCAAAGTCATTGCTACAGGTGAAAAGGCCTGGCCTATTGCTCAAGAAAGAATTGAACAAGCTCTGGAACTATTTGACGAAATTGAGCATTTACAGAAAAAAGAAATTGGCTCTATTAATTATCAATTTGAACGTTTACGCCTTAAACAGAAAAGCCTTGAGCTAAAAGGAGAGTGGACGGCTGAAGCCATTAAGAGCCAAGACCGTGAAAAAGCAGCCTTAGATAAAGAATATAAAGGCTATCAAGAGCAGTTAGCAGTTTTGTATAAACAAATCAGAAGAGATAGCCTTGTCGCTAGCGAATCAACGGGAACTGAGTTAGAAATCCCCTTAGAATCAATAGTTCATATGACTCGGCCCAATAGCATGAATGTTTTTACCAAATTGGGACAGTATATTTTAAAATTTGGAGACTTTGTTTCAGAAGACCCTAGAGAAGCCAATACCGAGGGGGGGATTTTTCCCGCTATCTTTGGTACGGTGATGATGGTGATGTTAATGGCTGTCATTGTGACGCCTCTAGGCGTTATTGCGGCAGTTTATTTACGTGAATATGCTAAGCAAGGTTTTACCACCCGCATTATCCGTATAGCCGTTAATAACCTTGCAGGTGTACCTTCGATTGTTTATGGTATTTTTGGTTTAGGTTTCTTTGTTTATATTTTAGGTGGCAATATTGATGCATTATTCTTCCCAGAAGCAGCACCTGCACCGGTATTTGGTACACCTGGGTTATTATGGGCATCGCTTACTTTAGCTTTATTAACCTTACCTGTGGTTATTGTTTCTACAGAAGAGGGTTTATCTAGAGTTCCTAAATCTATTAGAGAGGGCAGCCTAGCACTAGGCGCAACCAAAGTAGAAACTTTATGGCGTACGGTACTACCCATGGCAAGCCCCGCTATGATGACAGGTTTGATTCTAGCCGTGGCAAGAGCTGCTGGCGAAGTGGCTCCTCTAATGTTAGTTGGGGTTGTCAAACTGGCACCAACATTACCTTTAGATGGTAACTTCCCTTTTTTACATTTAGATAGAAAGTTTATGCATTTGGGGTTTCATATTTATGATGTCGGTTTTCAAAGCCCTAATGTAGAAGCGGCAAGACCTTTAGTTTATGCAACATCATTATTATTAGTGATGGTCATTATTGGCTTAAATATGTTTGCTATTAGTATAAGAAATAATTTACGAGAAAAATTCAGAGCGCTGGAAGGAATGTAAAACTTGCCACTACTCACCCATAGATTGTGTTCTTAAACCCTCTCCCCCTAGTTGGGAAAAGGGGCTACGAGGACAGTTACTAAAATCTGTTCCTTATCAATCTTGAGCTGAATTAAGTCTCAAACCAAAGAAAAAAGACTAAACAATATGACTGAACAAAAAACACATGCAATTGATATGGGATCCATAGCAAAAGCGGTAGAAAATAATAATGAAAACCCTGATACCTGTATACAAGTTAAAGATTTAAACTTGTTTTATGGTGAAAAGCAGGCACTTTTTAATGTCAATATGGAGATGGCTAGAAAAAAGGTGACCGCTTATATTGGGCCGAGTGGCTGTGGTAAATCGACTTTGTTAAGAAGTATCAACCGGATGAATGACTTAGTTGATAGTGCAAGAATAGATGGAAAAATACTACTCGATGGGGAAGATATTTACGATAAAGCCGTCAATGTAGCTGATCTTCGTAGACGCGTTGGTATGGTATTTCAAAAGCCCAACCCATTCCCTAAGTCAATTTACGAAAACGTCGCTTATGGTTTACGTATTCAAGGTATAAATGACCGTAGAACACTGGATGAAACCGTTGAGAAATCATTGCGTGGCGCAGCACTTTGGGATGAAGTAAAAGATCGTTTACAAGATAATGCTTTAGGCTTATCGGGGGGGCAACAGCAAAGGCTGGTTATTGCGCGTGCAATTGCGATTGAGCCGGAAGTGATGTTATTGGATGAACCTGCATCAGCATTAGACCCCATTTCAACCTTAAAGATTGAAGAGTTAATTCATGAGTTGAAAGAAAAATATACCATTGTTATTGTGACCCATAATATGCAACAGGCCGCTAGAGTTTCTGACTATACTGCATTCATGTACATGGGGGAACTCATTGAATTTGGTCCAACCAATAATTTATTTACTAATCCAACAAAGAAACAAACAGAAGACTATATTACGGGGAGATACGGCTAATGGAAAATAGAGCAAGCGGGCAACATATTTCTCATCTTTTTGATGAAGAAATGGAGAATGTAAGACATAAAGTACTCACTATGGGGGGACTGGTTCAACAACAAATGGAACAAGCTGTACTCGCCTTTATCACCAGTGATCAGGAGTTAGCGGAAAAAGTATTACAACAAGATGATACGGTTAATAACCTAGAAATGGAAATTGATCATGATTGTATTGAAATTATTGCTAGGCGCCAACCAACAGCCATTGACCTGCGTATGCTTATTTCTGTCATTAAAGTCATTACCGATTTAGAGCGTATAGGTGATGAAGCGGGGCGTATTGCAAAAATGGCGATTCGTTTAGATGCCACCGATTATTATCATGACCAATATCATGAATTAAATCACCTGGTTGAAATGGTTAAAGGTATGCTAAATGGTAGTTTAGATGCTTTTGCTCGTATGGATATTGAAAGTGTAGCAAAAATTACTCGCAAGGATGAAAAAGTAGATAGAGAATACACCAGTATTATCCGTCAGTTAATTACCCAGATGATGGAAGACCCTAGAAATATAACCCGTATGCTTGATGTACTTTGGACTGCTAGAGCTTTAGAAAGAATAGGGGATCATGCCTGTAATATTTGCGAGCATGTGGTCTATATTGTTAAAGGTGATGATGTAAGGCACTTAAAACAAGAAGAATTAGAACATAAAATAAAAAAATGAGCACTTTAAATATACTTGTTGTAGAGGATGAAGATGCCATCAGGGAAATGTTAGTGATGGTACTGGAGCAAGCCTCATTATCCGTTATTGCTGTTGCTAGTGCTGAAGAGGCTCAACTTTCACTTGCTGACAATGCAATGCCTGATTTAATTTTACTTGATTGGATGTTACCTGGTATAAGTGGGGTTGAGTTGGCCAGGCGGTTAAAACAAGATGATTTATATAAGGCACTACCCATCATTTTACTGACGGCTAGAGGCGAAGAAGAAGATAAGGTAAGGGGGCTTGAGATTGGTGCAGATGATTATATGACCAAACCTTTTTCACCTAAGGAATTAATTGCTAGGATTAAAGCCGTACTAAGACGCAGTGGAAAGAATATAGAAGAAGAAATATTAAAAGTAGATGAGATTGCTCTAGATGTTAATAAGCACCGCATCACTATTAATAATAAAGTTGTTGTTATCAGCCCTACTGAGTTTAAATTGATGCAGTTTTTTATGACTCATCAAGACAATGTATATAGCAGAACTCAATTACTAGATCAGGTCTGGGGGCGCAGTGCCTATATTGAAGAAAGAACAGTTGATGTGCATATTAGACGCTTAAGAAAAATCCTTAAAGATTATAATAAGGATGAATTAATCCAGACGGTTAGGGGATTTGGCTATCGTTTTTCAGTGCTTTAATAATGAAAGTTTTATGGTTTTGGCGTAAAGAAGTAGCTTATATAGTCTTATTCATTATTATTGCCGCAATATTAAGTCATTTTGTGGGTTATTTTATACATATGGCTCTGTTTATTTTATTAGGTATACTGACTAGGCAAGCTATTTTATTATATCGTTTAGAACAATGGTTAAGCCATGGTGCTAGCGGCCGACTGCCTTTAGGAACAGGTGTTTGGGGAGATATTTATTATCATTTTCACCGCATTAAGCAAAAAGAAAAGAAACGTAAGAAAACGCTAGGAAAAATCATTGAGCAATTCCGTAAATCTACCGATGTTTTGCCTGATGCCGCTGTTGTCTTAGGCGATCATGATGAAATTGAATGGTCAAATAAACTCGCAAAATTAGTTCTAGGTATAAAAAAATCAGATAAAGGCCAGCGTATTGATAATTTAGTCAGAGCACCTGAGTTTGTAGCCTTTCTTAAACAGAGGGATGATAACGCAACTCTGGTTTTACCCTCACCCAAAAATAATAGTATTATTTTACAATATAAAATAGTCGCTTATGCTGATGGTAAACACCTTATTATTGCCCATGATGTAACACAACAAAAGATCATGGAAGCCATGCGGAAAAACTTTGTTGATAATATCTCACATGAACTTAGAACCCCTTTAACCGTATTAAAAGGCTATCTTGAAACACTACAAGATATGGATGATGACCAATCAACTATGTTGACAGCATCATTAAAGCAAATGACGGCACAAACAGACCGTATGCAATACTTAGTAGATGATCTATTGCTACTTGCCCGCTTAGAAACTAAGAAAAAGCAAGTTGACTGCGTTGAAACAAGTATTCTAATTAATAAAATCTGTTTAGAAATAGCACCCCTCCGAATTAAATTTGATATTGAGCAAAACCTTAATATTATGGGTGAGGAGCAGGATTTACGCAGTGCGTTTTCAAACTTAATCACCAATGCCTTGAAATATTCAGATGAAAATTCAATGGTCAATGTGAGTTGGACAAAAACAGC
>JALSLS010000362.1 GCA_026988195.1 Methylomonas sp. | reverse complement strand
TGTGCAGAACCACCTTCCATAATGGCAACACAAGAATTAGTTGTACCTAAATCTATACCAATTACTTTACTCATCTCAATTCTCCTGTTTTATTTAATAACGTAACAACCCTTTAATTTCTAGGGCTGTCTTCTATGGGTTCGTAGTTTAAATAAAAACAGGGTAGAGTTATGTCATGCAAGTGACAGTTAGGGGATTTTAATAAAAATACAGGAACAGCTTACGCTATAGGTCTCGGATGGAGTGATCGTTCGCAATAGGCAACAGAGTTGTTGCCAAATCACAAGATTGTAAAACTAAATTTTTTGGTAGCGAATGCGATTATCTTTACCACAATTAAGTATAGTGTTTCTCAAATAATTACACAGACACCAATACTGCCTCAAATTCTTTAATTGGCACTGGCTTGCCAAATAAGTAGCCTTGGAAGTGATTGCAGCCACACTTTTTAAGACAAGTTAGTTGGCTTTCAGTTTCTACACCTTCGGCAATAACACCAAGACTCATGCTTTTAGCCATAGCAATAATCATTTCAGCAATCACTTTATCATTGTTGTCGGTAGTAATATCCCGTACAAACGACTGATCAATCTTCAATTGAGATAAGGGCAGTTGCTTAAGGTACTGCAAAGAAGAATAGCCAGTACCAAAATCATCCAATTCAAAATGAACACCAATGGCTTGCAATGCAGTCATTTTGATAATGATGGCGTCAACACTATTGACCAACATGCTTTCAGTTAGCTCTAATTTAAGACGTGTAGGGTTAATGGCATATTTTTGTACGGAGGCCTGTACTTGGTCTACAAAATCTGCTTGGTTGAATTGTTTGGCGCTGACATTGATTGAAAGTGTAAGGTTCTGAGTCAGCGTATTTTGTTCCCATGCCTTGAGTTGTGCACATGCTGTTTCTAGCACCCATTGTCCAAGGAGTAAAATCAGGTTGGTTTCCTCAGCCAAGGGAATAAACTGCAGGGGGGAAATAATACCGCGTTTGGGGTGTATCCAGCGAATTAATGCTTCTGCCCCCAGAGGCTGATGAATGTTATCTACTTGTACTTGGTAATAGAGTTGGAATTCTTCGTTCTTAATGGCTATGCGAATATCGCGCTCCATATCTGCACGTGTGTTGAGCTGCTCTTGCATGGTTGGATTGAAAAAGCACAAGCCGTTTCGACCTTTGTTTTTTGCTTGGTACATAGCAATATCAGCTTGTTTAAGCAGATCTTCAATTGGGTCATTGCTGTTGTTGAACAGGTTAATGCCAATACTGGCACTGCCGTGATATTCAAGCTCTTCAAGATAGTAAACTTTGTTAAGAAGGGCTAAAACTTTATTAGCGATTGCTTTTACTTGGGTTGCGGCGAGTGTTATTTCGTTAGGTAAACCTTGTAGCATAATGACAAATTCATCGCCACCTAGCCTTGCTACAGTGTCACCTTTACGTACGCAGAGCAACAGACGCTGCGATACTTCATACAGAAGTAAGTCACCAACGTTGTGTCCTTTAGTGTCGTTTAAGGTTTTAAAGTTGTCTAGATCAATGAATAATAAACCACCATAGCGATGATCACGTTTATTGGATGTTATAGCCTGTTGCAGATGATCAAATAGTAGACGTCGGTTGGGTAGGTTAGTAAGTGGGTCGAAATAGGCAAGCTGGTGCAAGTCTTGTTGTAGTTTTTTATTGGGGCCTATATCCGAAAACACGCCCACATAATTGACTACTTCGTTGTTTGAATTGTATATTGCATTGATATGTAACCATTCGGGATAAATCTCACCACTCTTACGAGGTATCCATAACCCACCTTCCCAACTGCCGGTTTCTATCAAAGTTTTCCTCATTAATTGATAGAATTCATTACTTTGATACCCTGAATACAAGATAGCAGGCGTTTTGCCTATTATATCCTCAAGAGCATAGCCAGTGCTGTTAATGAAGCAATGGTTAACATGTATGATATGTGCTTTGGCATCGGTGATCAATATACCTTCTGAAGTATTTTCAAATACCAGTGTCGCCAATTTACGGTAGTTGAGTTCAACTTCCAGCTTTTTTATCAATGAATTACGTTCATGCTGTAATACTCCTGCTTGTGCAATCAAGGCTTTGACTAAACTTAAGTTAGAAATAATGCCAACAAATTGATTGTTATCGACTACAGTGAGAAATTCACAATGTTCTGTTGCAAAACGTGCTTGTACTTCATCAAGCGGAGTATCTGATGATATTGGCTTTGCTGCCTTTCGCAATATTAAATCAGAAAATACTCGTCCAGGAAAGAGCGCCGCCTGGCGTGCGTCTACAGTATCCAAGAAACAGCCTTTGTCATTAAATACTGCAAAGACATTTGGCTTACTATCACCTTTTATTTCTATATCGTGGTATTTTTGTAATGCCTCGACCCTGACCATGTGTGGGCAAAGACAATCCTTGATTTGTAAACTACTGCGGGTCATGACTGCTTTATTTCCAGCAGTACCTCAACAGTAAGGTCAAGGTGAATAATCTCTTCTGCTCCCATCATTGGTTTTATTTCCTGAAGCACAAAATTGATAAGTTGCTCTTTGGATGTTTTGCGTAAAATAGCAGTGCGTATTAAAACATCACTAATCACCTCATCATCAATTTGTAGGTGATCAAAAGCTGTTGTGGTAAGTAGGCTTAATGCTTTACTAATTGCTACGTGACCAATAGAAGAACTTTTACCAAGGACTAGACCATCAGCGACAGGCGGCAAAGAAAACTCAGATAACTGAGCACGAATGACGTTGCTTTTTTTATTGTTGAGCATGACTTACTCCTGATTTTTTAATACGAAGTTTTATAGTGATCTAAAGGCATGACTTATAAATGAAGTACAAAAGAGCCAAAATAGTTCACATTCAAATATATTTAGATAGCTAACCTTACTTCCCTCTGGTTATGAATAAGGAAGAGAATACCATGATTTCCCGTGATATCCCATGATTTCAAGCTATTTAAAAACATTTTTAATCAACTTAGTTCCCCCTGAGTTGTCTTTACAAAAATCTATTTTTATTTGGTTTTTATTTAGCCATTTTTGATATAAAGTATTCGTAGGCAAGACGGTGTGCAAAAATGACGACATATAATCGCCTACCCACTAAGAGCAAGCTTGATTAAATCCATAACTGATTACCTACTCTGTAAAATTAGCTGGTTGTATAGGCCACTTTAGTCGTGAGCTGTTTTGAAATAAATCGAAGTCAAAGTTATCCCTAAAATTAGCTTTATTTGTCATTTTGGTGACAGTTACCTTGCCTCTTTATAGGTACACTTATTGCCAATATAAAAGTTTGAGGAGAATCAAAATGAGAACCGATAAATTAACCAGCAAATTTCAAATGGCCTTGCAAGAAGCACAATCGCTTGCTTTAGGTAAAGACCATCAAATTATTGAACCCGTGCATCTAATGATTGCTTTATTAGATCAAGAAGGGGGGTCTACACGCGGCTTGTTAACTAATGCCAATATCAATGTTAACCAGTTACGCTCATCTTTAGGGGATGCGCTAGATCGTTTACCCACTGTTTCGGGAGGCGACGCGGGTGAAGTGAGTATTTCTAGCACTTTAGGTAAATTATTTAATGTGACTGAAAAACTGGCACAAAAACGTAATGATCAATATATATCGTCAGAATTATTTTTACTCGCGGTAGTTGATAGCAATGATGAAACAGGACGATTATTGAAGCAGGTGGGTGCCAACAAAGATGCGATAGAGCAAGCTATTGATCAAATGCGTGGAGGTGAAAGTGTTAATGATCCTAACGCAGAAGATCAGCGCGAAGCTTTAAAAAAATATACTATTGATCTGACCGAACGTGCTGAACAAGGAAAGCTCGATCCGATTATTGGCCGTGATGATGAAATTCGTCGTATGGCGCAAATTTTACAACGCCGTACCAAAAATAATCCGGTTATGATTGGTGAACCAGGGGTAGGTAAAACTGCACTGGTGGAAGGTTTGGCACAACGTATTGTCAATGGTGAAGTGCCTGAAAGTATGAAATCTAAACGCTTATTATCGTTAGATTTAGCAGCATTATTGGCGGGGGCTAAATACCGAGGCGATTTTGAAGAACGCCTTAAAGCCGTGCTTAATGATGTTGCTAAAGCCAGTGGTAATATAATCTTGTTTATAGATGAATTGCACACCATGGTGGGGGCTGGTAAAACCGATGGTGCAATGGATGCGGGAAACATGTTAAAACCTGCATTAGCGCGGGGTGAATTACATTGTATAGGTGCGACTACGCTTGACGAATATCGTAAGTATATTGAAAAAGATGCAGCTTTAGAGCGTCGTTTTCAAAAAGTATTAGTTGGTGAACCTACCGTTGAAGATACTATCGGTATTTTACGTGGCTTAAAAGAACGCTATGAAGTGCATCATGGGATTGATATTACTGATCCGGCGATTATTGCCGCTGCAACTTTATCACAACGTTATATTACGGATAGACAATTACCTGACAAGGCGATTGATTTAATGGATGAGGCAGCATCACGTATCCGTATGGAGATTGATTCTAAGCCTGAAGTCATGGATAAACTAGAGCGCCGCATGATTCAGTTAAAAATTGAGCGCGAAGCTTTGAAAAAAGAATCAGATGAGGCATCAATAAAACGTCTACATGAGCTGGAAGGTAAAATCAGCGAGTTAGAGAAAGAGTTTGCTGACTTGGATGAAATATGGAAAGCAGAGAAAGCCGCGGTACAAGGTTCTGCGCATATTAAAGAAACGTTGGAACAAGTTAAAACCGAACTTGAAACTGCCCGTAGAGCCGGAGACTTACAGCGTATGTCTGAATTGCAATACGGACGTATTCCAGAGTTGGAAAAGCAGCTTGAACAAGCTTCTGTCGCGGAAACGACTGAATTCCAATTATTGCGTAATAAAGTGGGCGAAGAAGAAATTGCTGAAGTGGTGGCGCATTGGACAGGTATTCCTGTTTCTAAAATGCTGGAAGGTGAGCGTGATAAATTGCTTCGAATGGAATCCGAATTATCGCAAAGGGTGATAGGCCAAGAAGAAGCGGTGACAGCCGTCTCTCATGCGATTAGGCGTTCCAGAGCCGGCTTATCCGAACCCAACCAACCCAATGGCTCTTTTTTGTTTCTTGGGCCAACAGGGGTGGGTAAAACGGAGTTATGTAAAACATTGGCTAATTTTTTGTTTGATACCGAAGAGGCGATGGTACGCATTGATATGTCCGAGTTTATGGAAAAACATTCGGTTGCACGCTTAATCGGTGCACCTCCTGGTTATGTCGGTTATGAAGAAGGCGGTTACTTAACCGAAGCCGTTAGACGTAAACCTTATTCGGTTATTTTATTAGATGAGGTAGAAAAAGCTCACGCTGACGTGTTTAATGTGTTGTTGCAAGTGCTTGATGATGGACGCTTAACAGATGGTCAAGGGCGTACCGTTGATTTTCGTAATACAGTCATCATTATGACCTCAAACTTAGGCTCGCATGTGATTCAGGAAATGGCAGCTGAGGGCGATTATGACAAAATGAAAGCGGCAGTCATGGAAATTGTTGGTTCGCATTTTAGACCTGAATTTATTAACCGGATTGATGATGCGGTAGTATTTAGACCTCTAGATAAGGAAGCGATACATAAAGTAGCCGGTATCCAGCTACAAAACTTGCAAAACCGTTTAGCTGACAGAGAGATAGCTCTACAGGTATCTGATGAAGCACTAGATTTATTGAGTGAAGCAGGGTTTGATCCAGTATTTGGCGCACGTCCCTTAAAACGTGCGATTCAGGTCAATATTGAAAACCCATTGGCTCAAGAAATGTTAAGTGGTAAGTTTGTGCCTGGCGATACCATTGAGGTGATAGTTGAACAAGGAAGATTTATATTCAAAAACTAGTATTATATCTATTGTCCTTTGATGGGTATTAGCATAGGATGTGCTGAGGATAGGAATTACACCATGGATGGTGTGTGGTAGAGCAACGCTGGAGCAGTTGCCGAGCGCATCAGGTAAATGATGCGCTTCGTTCCTCAGCTCATCCTACAACAGTTTTTGTAACCGTTCAGTCCCCCTCTTTGGAAAAGAGGGGTTAGGGGAGATTTTATTAGACAAATCCCCCTCAATCCCCCTTTTTCAAAGGGGGAGGTGAACGGTTACCAGTTTTTGTACCCGTTAAAAATGAACTCATTCCTTAATGGCATAAGGCTTTTACCAAGAACCAGTATGGGAGACAAAATGCAAAGGCAACAAGACAATCAAGTCACAGTAAAGATTAGCGCCCGAACCAAAAAGCCAGAAGGCACCAAGGAATGTTGGGCGCTAATGACAGTCTATGAACGCTTTGAGCAAATGGTACTGGTCATTCTTAGTTTTATTATCAGTCTGGTGGTGCTTGTTGCACTTTTGCAATTACTGGTTAATATTTACTCCATCTTGATCGCCGGTGTTTTAAATCCAATGGATTATAAAATTTTTCAGGTTATTTTTGGTATGATAATGACTTTATTGATTGCCATGGAATTTAAGCATTCAATTATAAAAGTAATGGAACGTCAATCGCATATTGTTCAGGTTAAGTCCATCATTTTACTGGCTCTATTAGCCTTGGCGCGAAAATTTATTATTATTAATTTAGAAGAGACTGAGCCTTTCAAACTGATAGCGCTGTCGTTATCCGTGTTAGTTTTGGGGGCTGTATACTGGCTATTAAGCCAGCGGGAAAACGCAGAGAATTTATTTAATCAAGAATAGAATGAAAATATAATTTGTAGGATGTGTTGAGGTGCAAATTGCATCATGCCTATGATACATTCACCACAGGGAAAAATATGTCATCATCAATTGTCCATGTTCCGCGTGCTGCCAGTGCTGTATTGGTAAAGCAGTCCCCCTTATTTGCATCCTTGCCTGAGGCACTTATTCAGGAAATAGCGCAACATTTTCATTTAATAAAATGGGAAAAGGGCAGTTATATCAATCCTGATAACCTGATGACGCAGTTCTACTTTTTACAGGACGGACAGTTAGAAATGAAACGTAACAACCCTGATACAGGAAAGGAAGTCACATTGGATGTGCTCTATCCCGGGGATAGTTTTGATATTACAACATTATTGGATGGCAAGCCCCACGATGTTATTCTTGAGCCGATAAGCTCTTCAATACAGTTAGTTTCAGTACCCATAGAAATGATGCGAAAGTGGATCTGGACATACCCAGAACTAAACCAGCAATTTTTACCTTATCTTGCCCATAAAATGCGTGAACAGGAAGATCTTGCCAGTAGTTTTGTTTTGCATGATATGTCCACTCGCTTAAGCCGTTTAATTTTAAAGCATATTAACAAGATTAAACACTATACGGGAAAACAGGAGGAGGCGCAGAAAACCCATTTAATCAATGGGCTTTCTGATGAAGCATTGGCGCGTATGGTGGGTTCAGTCCGCCAGGTGGTTAATAAGCAATTACAGCATTGGCGCTCGCAAGGCATTATTAATAAAAAACGTAATCAACTTATTATTAATGATTTGGATGCGATTTATAAGGAGGCTAATATTTTGCAGTCAAATCTAAAACAAGGGGAGCTTTAGCCGCACTTAGGAATATTATAAGAATGATCCTACCCAAGTTGATGTAGGATGTGCTGACGATAGGAAGCGCATCGCATGCAGTTCATGCGCTCGGCAACTGCTCCTGCGTTACTCTACTACACACCATTCATGGTGTAATTCCTATCGTCAGCACATCCTACTTATTTTCTTCCCTTCCCTTAATGGCAGTGAAGTTCTCAGTGGGTAAGCTCATTCTTTTAAGGTTCCTTAGATGTAAGCTACGGCTAAAGCTGTTATTACCGTTGCAAATAGGCCACTTCCTGACGCAGTTGTTTTATTTCATCTAATAACTCCAAAGCCAATACTGCACCAGCAAGGTTAACCTCTAAATCTCGTTGTAAACGCAACGCAGTTTGTATGCGTAACAAACTGGTGCTGGAAAATTGCCAGTGAGTATAACTAAGCGATGTATCAATAGGATCAATTACACCGCGTTCGACCATTTTAATGATACTTTCTGCGGGTAACGCACAGTAACGGCAAAGCTTAACTAATGAGATATGATCATATTCCTCTACAACAATACCTACTTCTGATTTAATCATTTCATTTTGCATGGCTATTTCCCTAATCCCAGTTTTGTTCGCGGATTAAAATGGCTGTTTGTCTGCTGTAACTTTTTAAATAAGGCCTTATCTTCCTCACTTAGGTTCTCAGGTAAAACAATCATCAATGTTATATAAAAATCACCTGGCTGTTTTGCTGGAATACCACGTTGTTTCAGGCGCATTTTTTTACCACTTGAAATGTTTTCAGGTATTTTTAGATCTATCATACCGCTGGGTGTTGGTATTTTTATTTTACCTCCTAAAGCTGCTTCCCAAGGGGTGATAGGTAATTCCAGTGAAACATCTGCACCGTTAACCTTATAAATAGAATGTGGATTAAATTCTATTTCCAGATATAAATCTCCAGCTTGTCCTCCTCCAACACCTGGGCTGCCTTGTCCTTTTAAACGAATATTTTGACCGGCTTTAATGCCTTTTGGAATTTTAACATTCAAGGTGCGTGGTTGTAGTTGAGGGTGACCATCCGGACCCATTATGGTGCTGCGTAATGTTAAATTACGTGATGTGCCTTGATAAGCATCTTCAAGGTCTATAAAGACTTTAGCATGACTATCTTGCCCTCGCATTTGATAGTGTTCAGCACCAGCAGAGTGCGATTGAAAACCACCCCCTGCTCGACCAAACAGGCTTTCAAAGAAATCACTAAACCCCGCCGCGCCGGCTGACCCTTCAGTTCCCCCCGTAAAACTATCACCATGAAACTCAAAACCTGCATCCCAGTCTGGTGGAGGTTGAAAGCCTTGCTGTCCTGCTTTCCAGTTTGCCCCAAGTTGATCATAAGCAGTGCGTTTTTCAGGGTCTTTTAATACTTCGTAGGCTTCGCCCAACTCTTTAAAACGTTCCTCTGCATCTTTTTCTTTACTGACATCAGGGTGATATTTACGCGCTAGTTTACGATAAGCACGTTTTATCTCATTCTGAGAGGCATCTTTGGTAATGCCCATGATTTTATAATAATCTTTATATTCCATAGTACCTCTTACGCGTATCACAATAACAGAAAGGACTTTAGCCGCAGAGTTCTCGGCTAAGGAACGTGCACGAAACAACTTACCGATTTCTAACTTGTCTTTTTGCTCCAGGTGGAATGATCTCATTCGTTACGTAGCTTGCTATGCGCCTCATGAGATCATTCCACCTGAAACAAAAACCCTACGTTATAATTTCGGGAAGTTATTCCATACACGTTCCTAAAGTCCTTTCTTGCTAAAAATAAATTTATTTAATTTCAATTTTACGTCGGCGCTGATGCGGCTTTTTATCCAGTTCGATTTTTAATATACCTCTATCGTAACTGGCTTTTGCTGTATCTGCGACAACTTCATATTCCAATGGAATTGAGCGGCTAAATCGACCATATGCACATTCCAGTATACGGTAATTACCTTGAGTTTTTTCTTGTTGGAATTGTTTTTCTCCGCTAATCGTCAAGATATTATCAATTATGTTAATATCAAAATCATCATTTGCTAGCCCAGGTACTTCCAGTTTAACCACTACTTTATCTGCATCATCATACATATCAGCACTGATCAAACCCCAACGAGGACTGGAAGCAGGCACATTATCCGCCTTTTCCTTATCGTCACTGGAAAAAAATTGGGTTAATGCATTACCAGCATTATTAATTAAATGATTCCAACCGCGACTTACCGTGTCCCAAGTGCGGGATAAACCATTGCTTAGCTCATTCATTTTAAACATTATACACCTCCTGCATTAAGCGACTTTAATAGAGATTTTTTTAGGCTGATGCTGCTCAAGTCGCGGGATAGATAGTTTTAAAGCGCCGTGATCTAATTTTGCCTCTATCTTGCTACTATCCAGCTCATCCCCTAAAGTAAAGTGTCTTTCATATACATTTGCTCTCACATCCATATAGGTAGGTTGCATATTTTCCTTTATTGTTAAATCAATACTTCCTTTAATACTTAAAATATCCTGATCAATATCAATATCAATATCCAGTGTATTTTTACTGACACCT
>JALSLS010000361.1 GCA_026988195.1 Methylomonas sp. | reverse complement strand
TAATAGTTTTGATAATAATATCTTTATTTAAAATTCTATTTCTTAACCAACCTCGTGATTTAACACCTTCAGGTTTGGAATCACCTCTTACTTCTGGGGCGTTAATATCAAAGATGACGGAGTTTTTCACCTTTGAGTACAGCATTAAACCCAAGCTCACTAGATACAGTAATTGTGTTACCATCGTAGATTTTTGATACATAATCCCTATAAATATAAAGAAACTCTTTTTTAGTAACACCAAAAAGGGAAGGCAAATTCATTGGTTTGATTATTTATGATATTTAAGTTAATTACCGAGAAATGACATGCCTCTGTAACCATTCTAAAAATGATTCCCTACTCATTTCACTAGCGGCCATAGATAAAATAACGGTTTCCTGTGTATCAACATCAGCCTGTATTTCATAACCATTCATTAACAACGTCACCTCAATAGCTGCATGACCAATACGTTTATTGCCATCAACAAAGGGATGACTGTTAATTAATGAAAAACCTAACGCGGCCACTTTTTCTATTAGTGTTGGGTACAATTCTTGACCATCGTAACTCATAAAAGGTTGAGCCAAGGCTGACTCTAATATACCTCTATCACGAATGCCTGTAGCTCCACCTGATTGCTCAATAATCCGTTGCTGAAGTGTTAAAACCTGCTCTAATGTTAAGAGTTGCATCAAGACAGGCGTTTATACAATTCTTTGTTTTTATCGAGCGTGTAATCCATTGCTTGTTCAAAGCCAAGTTCTTTGTCTAGGCTTTGTTCTTGTATTTGAATTTTACTAGCTGGTAAGTTTTTTAATATTTCTAAAAGTGCCGGGTAGAGTGAATCATCTACTTGTATATTTAATGCTTTCATTGTTTTACTCCTCTATAAAGAACCAATGCCATAGGCATTTATATAACACCTGTAATTTCTTCTTGCCTCTTATTACGGGTAAAAGAAAACTCTAAATACAATCAACAATACCATAAATTGAGTAACAATATGTTGCGGTAAAAAATCAATTAAATTATTGTTGCCAGCACTTGTTCTTTGTTGCTAGTATCTATACCAATTCCCTGTGTTGAATTTTTAAGGATAAATGTAATTAAGCTATCTCGACAAAGAATCAAAGTTATTTTATTAACAATAATATTTAGGCTCTTTTGAATTCTAAGTGGGTAAGCAATTTTTATTTATTTGAGAAAAATCTGTTCGCCTGAAAGGCAAAGATTTCAACCTTAGGAGTGAAAAATAAAACCATCTGAGTTATCTTGAATAAATTCTGCGTCTTCTGGCTTAAAAACACTTAATTTAATACCCAACTCTTTATTTTGGCCAAGCTCAGTTAAAAACACACCTTCTTTATCTTTAACTAATCCAATACAGGTAAGCTGTTGCCCTCCTAAAAAAGTAGCATCTGCACGGCGATTCAGCCACTCTTCATTTCTTAATTCAATTCGAGTACCAGGTGCAATGATTGACTGTTGCCTAAAGTTCCTTTTCCATTTTGAAGACAACAACTCGCTACTCACCTGCAGAGCTATCTGAACTATTGGAGACTGCTGAATACATTGCTCACCAAAAGCCATTTCAGATCCTGAGGAGGACAGGATAATGGTAATAACAAAAGTGACCACAGTAAATCTCAGGCATAAAAAAAGCAGTCCAGAATTAACTGTAACTGCTTTATTTATATAACAATTCGTGGTGGGTCCTGCGAGATTCGAACTCGCGACCATCGCATTAAAAGTGCGGTGCTCTACCAACTGAGCTAAGGACCCTACAAAGATTTACTATTATAAAGGTATTTTATAATTTAGCAAGATTTTTATTTTTAAAATTTTGCTAAATTAAATTTCCCCACAAGCTCTTTACAAAGCCTTAGTAAAACTGAGCTGATTATTATAACAAGATTTTTTTTATATTCAATGATTTTTTAAAAAATATTATTTATTCCTTAAACAAGCTATTTCATCCTAGCTAGAACTTTATTTTTGGTTGTAAGTTTTGCATTTCCATCATGTTTTGTCACAAAGATTATGACTGTTTGCTATATAATATGGCTTATCTTTAAATAGAAAAACTCTTGATGCTTATACCATTTCAATTACTTAGCTTAACTAATCACCTAATGCCCCTTAGTTATTCTTCGCGTAACACTATTACAGCCTCGCTTTCCAAAGCAGAAATGTTAAGTATTGCTTATGATATTAGCCAAAAATATACTCCAACAGCACCTTTAAAAAAAGTATCAAACGTTTCTAAAAAAAGCCTAACTAGTCGTGAATTGCTAGAGGTGAGTCAAAATATTAGTCAATACTATTCACCAAAAACCATTTCAAATATTAAAAACCTAAGGCTTCTTGCCATCAACCCTCGTCAACTTTATATATATTGGAATCTTGGGGCAAATAACTCGCATTCATTATTACCTAGCATTTTTAACAATGATTTAGTATTGCGGGTTTATTCTCGGCCTGAAAAAGATGATATACAAGAAAATGTTAAGTTAATCTTTGAAAAACACATTAATGACTTCCAGCATCAACAGAAAATAACAGTACCTGTGGCAAAAAATAATTGGGTCTATACCGCCTATATAGGTAACAGTAGTGCTGAAAAAGATTTTGCCCCCATAATACAGTCAAATCAATTACATGTTTCAAATGGAAACAAGGCAGGTTGTTGCTTTACTGATGAGCCTCCTTATATTTCTGATAGTGACACCCCTGCCCTGCCCATAAAGACATCTCTATCTTCTAATGACACACCGTCACATTACGCCAGTAGCAACCATTCAGGACAAGGAAAGAAGAGTTTAAACAATGAATAAAGGGTTTCTTAGCTTCATCCTCCACGCTCATTTACCTTACGTTAGGCACCCAGAGCATGATAGTTTTTTTGAAGAAATTTGGTTGTTCGAGGCAATGACTGAGAGTTATATCCCGCTAATCAATATGCTTGATCATTTGGCTGAAGACAAGGCCCCTTTTCATTTAACCCTTTCTCTGTCGCCCACTTTAATTTCAATGCTGACGGATGATTTATTGCAATCGCGCTACCAACAGCACCTTATTAAACAAATTAAACTGGCAGAAAAAGAAATTAACAGGACTCGTCTGCAACCTGAAGTTCAAAAATTATCCCGCTTATATCGTAGATTTTTTATACGCACTCAGGATACCTATAAAAAATATCAAAATAATTTAATTTTAGCCTTTAAAAAACACCATCAATTAGGCCACCTTGAGCTGATAACAACAGCGGCAACACATGGTTTTTTACCTTTATTAAATATCAACCAATCATCCATCAAAAACCAGATTGAAATAGGCCTTAATGTTTTTGAATCTAACTTTGGTTTTACCCCTTTAGGATTTTGGCTTCCTGAATGCGGTTATTACCCAAATTTAGAATCTAGCTTAGCTGATGCTGGGATCAAATACTTCTTTACTGACACTCATGGTATTACCGATGCAAGTAGCGCAGTCAGCAACAGTGTTTACGCGCCTATTAATTGCGGCAACGGGGTAATGGCTTTTGCCCGCGACCCGGAGACTTCCCAGCAAGTTTGGAGTGCTGATTCGGGATACCCAGGGAACCCTACCTATAGAGAATATTACAGTGACATTGGGTTTGAGCTAAACCAAGAATATCTTGCTCCCTATCTTGTTGATGGCAATATAAGAATGAATACAGGGATTAAATATCATCGCATTACTGGAAAAGTTGCCGAGAAAGCATTTTATAATCCTAAAAAAGCGCAGCTTGCAGTAGAGCTGGATGCTCAAGATTTTATATCTAAATGTCAAAAACATATTGACCAATTAAGTTTAACAATGGAGATCCCTCCCATTATTATCGCACCTTATGATGCTGAACTCTTTGGCCACTGGTGGTTTGAAGGCCCAAGTTGGTTAGAGTCTGTCTTTAGATTAGCAAGCAAGGAAAATAATAATTTTAAGATGGTGAGTTGCTCAGATTATCTAAAACTGGAGATTAACCACCAAGTAGCAACACCAGCAGCTTCAACGTGGGGACATGACGGTGACTCTAGCTACTGGATCAATGACGAAAATGATTGGATTTATCCGTTTATTCATGGGGCGGCAGATGAAATGGAGCAATTAGCCATTGATTTTGAAAAAGTAACTGTCTCAAGTCTTCAAAAAAGAGCCTTAAACCAAGCTGCTAGGTCATTATTGCTCGCTCAAGCCTCTGACTGGCCTTTTATTATGAAGTCAGGCACAACCACCGAATACGCTAAAAAAAGCATAACAGATCATTTAGCTAGATTTAATTATTTACACGAAAGTATTCGTAAGAATAAAATTGATGAACATTACCTGCTTGCTTTAGAGACAATGGATAATATCTTTCCTGATATTGACTATCGTTGTTATACCCGAAAAAGGGCACCCCTCATATCTTACCCAAAGTAGCTTAGACAACCGGGAACAAATAACCCACCCAGTAATTGCAGTGGGTTAGAATTCCTATTTCATCGTTTCTCACGCCCCAGCGTCACGGAACGCTGGAGCGTTCTGGACTGAATTCCCACGCTGGAGCATGGGAACTATAAAAATATGAATCATTGTATATTGCGCGTTACCTTAAGAGACTCTGTATTAAAGAGTGAGCTGAGTGCTGAGCTAAAAACCTGCTTCCGAAAAAGTGTAAAGCGAGTGATGAAAGATACCAAAAAAAGTCATTAGAAAAATACAGGGCGGGCAATGCCCGCCCTTGCAAAAAAACACTAAGGAACGTGTATGGAATAACTTCCCGAAATTATAACGTAGGGTTTTTGTTTCAGGTGGAATCATCTCATGAGGTGCATAGCAAGCTACGTAACGAATGAGATCATTCCACCTGGAGCAAAAAGACAAGTTAGAAATCGGTAAGTTGTTTCGTGCACGTTCCTAAACAGCAATTCCCACTTGCAATGCTTCAAACCAATCTAGAAAGCGTTTAACATCATCACCTTTAAACATGCGCCCATGTTGTGGAGCTAAAATTTCCACATCTAACTCTCTTACTCGATCAATCCAAGCTCTTTTTGCTTGATTAGATGGCATCCAGCGTTGATGAAAAAAGCGCATTTTTTCAACATGTGAATCAAAATTATCAACAAACAATGGCGAGCCAGTCTCTTCTAATGCTGCACCAACATCACCTGACATTAATATTTTTGCCTGTGGGTCATAAATATTAAAGTTTGCCGATGAATGCATATAATGAGCAGGGATAATTTGTAACTCCACTCCTTCCAAATTTATAACCCCACCATTGTCAGCAATAGGCATGTACTCAATACTTTCACAACCAAAATGCATTAGGAAACCTTCCCATAAAGCAGATGCATGCAATTTTGCATTAGGTAAAGCCTGATCCCACAGCCCTAAAGATGAAATAATATCAGGGTCTTGATGTGAAGCAAATAGATCGGTAATTTGATCAACAGGGGCATAATGTAAAACACCTGCAAGCATAGGGGCGAACAACTCAACCCCCCCTGGATCAATTAACAGACACCGATTAGCCGTTCTCACCATATATTGATTAGTATCAATAATCTTCTCAGGCTTATTATCATCCCGGCCAAACATAATCCACTGATACGATCCCTCGTATATACTGGTCATTTTCATTTAAAACAAGCCTCTTATTAAATTAATTATTAGGTTACTCTGTCAAATCAACAACTGACAAAGCAGCTCGGCATCTTTGAACATTATCATGAATAACTTGAGCTGCATTATCAACACTCTCAGCAACTGCTTGTAAACTTTGCAGGTATTCCCCTGCTTGAGATGCCTCAATTCGTGAATTAGCAGCGATTACACGCGCCGCTCGAGCTGGATGCATAACTTCTTCTAACTGATCTAAAAGCTGTGCCACTTTCAATTTAAAGCTACGTCTACATTCAAGCATTTCTTCTTTTGACCTATTCATCGGCTCCTCAAGCGACTCTTCATAGGTAACGCCTTTCGCTAAAACAGAGACCAATACAAACTTATTGTAAGCTTCCGTCATTCTGTGTTCATTAACAGTCAATTGGTATAAAGAAAGAGCATGCTGATTAATGGTAAAGACCAAATCTATTGTCTCTTTAGCTAACTCATTAATAAAGTCAGTAATGGGTTGAAAACCTTTAGCCTTTTCACCCGCCCTAAAAGCAATGGCTTTGGCATTAGCTGCAGCCAAGGAAATTTCTTTCGCAACATCCATGACAGCACTTAACTCAGCAGCAATTGATGCAACAGCAACAAATTTGGATTTTGTTTGACCTACATTCATGTATCAACTCAAAGATTATTTTAATGTTCTTAGCATTAGCCTAGTCTATAATTTACGAAACTTCTAGTAAGTGCTTTAATATTTCTTGGTCTATTTTTATCCCACAACTTATTTATATTTTTTCTCTGACAGTAACTTGTTTTATAAAGGTTTACCTGATTACCCATGAGCTTCAGCCGTATATAACACACTAGATCCACGTCATACCAGCAGGGATTGCTGGTATCCAGTGTATAGGGACATACGATCTGGATAATTAGCTTATACTTGATTATACAATCACCCCATCCTTGGGTTCTGGATCTCGGCACAAATCTGTCTGGAACAGATTTGCATTTACCCAAAGGGCATTATGCAGGATAGCATAATGTGAATCCCTGCCGAGATGACGTATAACAGTTGAATCGGCCTTTTTATAAAATGGCTGAGACTCGTACGTAATCAGGAAGCTTTAAGCAAATTAATATTAAATATTGGTCTCATATTGTAAACTGACTCTTATTTATAACTACTTTAGTACCAATATGTCTTTACCCACCTTTTTACAACAAATTAAAAATAATGAAAATATCAGTTTTGAGCAAACAATAGCCACAATCACTGAAAATTATATCTACACCGCAACAGAGTTTAGTAATGGTTTAGCTGATGAAAAAATAATTAATACTGCCGGATCAAATGAAGGCTCTTGCAAAATATTTGCATTTGCTCAAATCAATCAATTAAACCAGCAACACACTCTTAATTTATTTGGTGACTATTACCGTAAGGATGTTTTAGATAGCCCATCAGGGGATGGACACCAAAACATTAGGAATTTTATGAAATTTGGTTGGGAGGGTATTCACTTTAGCAGTGTTGCTTTAACCGCTAAATAAAGAGTATTTTCCAATGAAAATTGACTACCTTATTATAGGCCAAGGATTGGCTGGTAGTTTATTAGCTTGGGAGCTGATACAGCGGCAAAAAAAAGTTATTATTATTGATAATAACCAGCTAAATGCCTCTTTAGTAGCAGCTGGACTGATAAACCCTGTGACTGGCATGCGTTTTGTTAAATCAGCGGCTGTAGACCAGTTATTACCCACGGCAATCAATTATTACCAACAGCTAACTGAATACTTTAACCAGCCTTTTTACATAGAAAAACCTATGCTACGCCTGTTAAAAAACCAAAAACAGCTTATGGCATGCCGTAAACGCTTTAAAGACCCTGCATACCATGATTATTTAGAAAAAATTATTCCCTCTTTCCCTAAAATAGAGTCAACAGTAGGCATCTTAAAACAAAATAAAACGGCTTATTTATTAACCCAGCCACTACTGTCTAGTTTAAAAGATTATTTTATTCGCCTTAACGTTTACATCAAGGCCGAGATACACTACCAAGAGATAAAATTATCGCCTTCTTTGCAGTGGAAAAATATTCAGCCTAGCCAAATTATCTTTTGCGAAGGCCACCTTGCCACAAATAACCCTTGGTTTTCAGCCCTCCCGTTTCAATTAGTTAAAGGGGAAATTATAACGGCAACCGCTGGGCAAAATATTCAACAAAACATCTTAAATTATGGTCATTGGTTCATCCCTTTAGACAGTAAAACTTTTCGAACAGGTGCTAGCTTTGATAGAGAAAATATCAATACCACAACCACCTCAACAGCCAAAAAAATGCTACTCGACTCACTCAAACAGGTGTACCCAACTTTAACTATTGAGCAAATAACCAATCACCAAGCGGGCATTAGACCAACAACTTTAGATAAAATGCCTTTTGTAGGGACACACCCTTATTATCCTGAGCTTGTTATTTTTAATGGTTTTGGTGCTAAAGGAAGTTTACAAATCCCCTGGCATTGCTCTCAACTTGCTGATAATTTAATCAACAACAAGCCCCTTTCTCAGACTAGCGATATCCACCGCTATCATTCATTATTCTAATTATGAACCAACGCATATCTTTAACAGCCCAGGCACATTCCATTATTCTAAAACATTTAGGTTCAGGAGAGTGTGCCATTGATGCCACAGTAGGCAATGGTCACGATACCTTATTTCTGGCTCAGCAAGTTGGAAGTACGGGGACAGTTTTTGGATTTGATATTCAGCAACAAGCGATAGAGTCAACACAAACTAGGGTAAATGATAATAACTGCTCAAATATCACCCAGCTATTTCAGACAAGTCACGCTAATATAGCGCAGTCCATTCCCTTGAATTTTCATGGCAAAATCAAGGCTATTATGTTTAATCTTGGGTATTTACCAGGCAGTGATAAATCAATCATCACTCAGACAGAATCTACCCTTAACGCTTTAGCTCACGCTATTAACTTATTGGCCAAACCGGGTCTGCTGACTATTGCTGCTTATCCCGGGCACTCAGGCGGAAAGTCTGAAACGGATGCTATTAAGCAATGGCTCGAACAACTCCCCTCTGACCAATACAGCACTCAAACTATCTATAGCTCAGAAAAAGAAACCGCGCCGCGCCTTTATATAATAAAAAAACTACTTAGATAACATCCGAACAGCAAGATCTGCCATATTTTTAGAACCGCCCCCCTGCCCCAATTTTTCCTTAACGACAGCAAGTTCAGCCAACATATTTTCTCTATATTCTACATCCAGCAAAATCTTATCTATCTCAGCTACTAATTGGTCTACCGTTACCTCATCCTGAATCAACTCTTTAACAATACCTTTACCGGCAATAATATTGGGCAAACCAATAAACTTTGTGTTAACTAAATATTTAGCAAAAAAATAGGTGATAGCGGATAGACGATAAGCGATTACCATGGGTATCTGCAATAAAGCGATTTCCAGTGATGCTGTTCCTGAGGTAGTCATAATGGCAGAGCAGCATTGAATTACATCATAAGGCTGGTTTTTAATCACCCTAACCTTAACTGATGCTGCTTGTAAATAGGGCTGTAATAAATCATCACTAATTGAATCAGCCTGTGGCAACACAAATTGAATAGCTTGATGTGTTTGTTGTAATTTTTCAGCCGCCATTAACATAATAGGTAGCATCCGCTTAATTTCATTTTCCCGACTACCCGGCAATATTCCAACAATGGTTGCATTTTCCTGCAGTGAGAATTTTGATATATCTTCAGCCTTACTCAGCAAAGGGTGTACTTTATCAACAGAAGGGTGCCCTACATAAGTTACAGGCACATTTTCTTGCTGATAATAAGCCACTTCAAATGGAAAAATAACAGCCATCATATCAATAGCTTTACCATAAGTGACCACTCTGCCTGGTCGCCAAGCCCATACTTGAGGGCTGACATAAAATAAAACTTTAATACCTTTTTGCTTAGCAAATCGCGCTAATTTTAAATTAAACTCTTTATAATCAACACAAACCAGTAAATCTGGCTTTTCAACAAGCAGCATGTTTTGCATTAACTTTAGAGCTGCTCGGATCTCACCATAGTGCTTTAACACTTCAACTAGCCCAATAACGGCGATACTAGATGAATCAAACCTGACATCAATACCCGCTTGCAGCATTTTTGCCCCGCCCATACCTAAGCCTTGAATATCAGGCAACTGCTTTTGTAGCTCTTTAAACATGTTAGCCGCATGCTGGTCACCAGAAGACTCACCAGCGCTAAACATGACTTTGAAAGTGTTATTTTTATTCAAATTTAACTTGCTCCTATATAGATATTTATAAACTAAACAGTGAATAGTTCACATTATATTCATATTTACTTTGTTACACTTTAATAAAACTTAATTATTGAATAGCAAAGGATGGATATGCAGTCATTAACGAATAAAATAATAGCATTTAACCTCAAAACTAATACAAAGATAGTAGGCAGTGCTTCTCAACAGAAACCCGTCCTCCCTACCCAATCTTCATCTGAAAAATACTTATCTCAACATAAACAAATTAGCGCTGAAGATATGTTTACAGGTTTTTTAATC
>JALSLS010000360.1 GCA_026988195.1 Methylomonas sp. | reverse complement strand
CTGGGTTAACAAGGTAAACCAACTGTCTGATATATCATGTACGACTGGCTCTAAATCAAAATGACTGATACCTTTTTGCTTTAATTCATGAGCAATTTTTATCGGGCCAAAGCCTTTTTTTATTCGGTATCGCGCATAGGATTCTGCAAAACGCTCATCACTTTGCCAGCCTTCATCAATCAGTTTATCAATAACAGCTTGTGTTGCATTTCGCTCAATCCCTTTTAACGCCAACTTATTCAACAACTCTTGCTGACTATGTTCTCGTCGGGTTAATAACTGTAAACAGCGACCTCTAATTTCTTTTTCAAAACTAGCCTCTTCACCCACAACAACTATTTACCTTCACCTTCGTCTTCATCATTACCCGCTATCGTTCCTAATGCTTCTGCACGAATTTTTGCCTCTATTTCTTGTGCTTTACCAGGGTTTTCACTTAAAAACTTCTTCACATTTTCTTTACCCTGGCCAATTTTTGCATCACCATAGCTGTACCATGAACCTGCTTTATTAATAAAGCCATATTTGACGCCCAAATCAACTAGCTCACCTAGAAAAGAAACGCCTTCGCCATAAATAATTTCAAATTCAGCTTGTTTAAAAGGAGGTGCTACTTTATTTTTAACGACTTTAACTCGTGTTTCGTTACCAATAATCTCGTCGCCTTTCTTAATTGCACCAATACGACGAATATCCAACCGGACTGAAGCATAAAACTTTAACGCATTCCCTCCCGTTGTCGTTTCAGGGTTACCAAACATCACCCCAATCTTCATTCTTAACTGATTAATAAAAATAACGAGGGTATTTGAACGTTTAATATTAGCGGTTAGCTTTCTTAATGCTTGTGACATTAGCCGTGCTTGTAAACCCATATGGGAATCACCCATATCGCCTTCAATTTCAGCTTTTGGGGTTAAGGCCGCAACCGAGTCAACAACAATCATATCAACAGCCCCAGATCGCACCAGCATATCGGTAATTTCTAACGCTTGCTCCCCCGTATCGGGTTGAGAGATTAATAAATCTTCTAAATTAATTCCAATTTTTTCAGCATAAACAGGGTCTAAGGCATGTTCAGCATCAATAAATGCCGCAACCCCACCTTGTTTTTGCATTTGAGCAATAGTTTCCAGCGTCATAGTAGTTTTTCCCGAGGACTCTGGACCATAAATTTCTACAACACGCCCCTTGGGTAAGCCACCAGCGCCTAATGCAATATCTAGAGACAACGAGCCTGTTGAAACCACCTCAACTCCTTTTGTAGAAACATCACCCATACGCATAACTGAGCCTTTACCAAACTGTTTCTCAATTTGCATTAACGCTGCGCCCAGTGCTTTCTTTTTATTATCGTCCATTTTTTGCCCGTGATTTCTTCAGATTTTGTTTTAACACAACCTTACTTTACCTAAGCCATAGTAAGGGTTAAAAATAACCGCTTATTATCACATAGAGAAGCACTACGAAACAGCTTTAGATAAAAAAACTATACCTCTTTGTTGTAGCTTGAATTTTACAATCATAGGGGGCTGGTTTTAAGGCAGCAAAAGACCATACCTAAGCAAGTCAGAATTTAACAAATATACTTCGCACGGTCATGGGTGCGGAATTTATAAGCTGCTGATTTTTTGTCGATAACAACGGCTGCATGGACGCAGGAGCAGTTCCCGAGATGTTGAAACGGCACATAGCAAGCTACGCAGCTATTGGAAAAAACTCAGCAGTTAGAAGTCCGTTGTCGTGACCGTGCGAAGTATATATCAAGCTCTATTAAAAAGAGTATTAAAGTTCTCAGTTGAAAGCTTTGCAATATCTTCTACTGTAGTATCTCTAAGTTCAGCAAGATGCTCTGCTACATGTCGAACATAAATAGGATAATTAGGCTTACCCCGAAAAGGAACAGGTGCTAAATATGGCGAGTCTGTTTCAATCAGAAATCGATCTGCTGGTACTTTTTTGGCGACTTCTTTAATTGCTTGTGCATTTTTAAAGGTAACAATGCCAGAAAATGAGATATAAAAACCTATCTCTAATGCTTTTTTTGCATATGTCCAATCTTCAGTAAAACAATGAATAATCCCGCCGACTTGATCCGCCCCTTCACTTGCTAAAACATCGAGTGAATCATGCCCTGCTTCACGAGTATGAATTATTAGAGGTTTGTTTAAGGCTTTTGCTGCTTGAATATGATTTCTAAAACGCTGGTGTTGCCACTCTAAATCACCTTCACTCCGAAAATAATCCAAGCCTGTTTCACCGATCGCAATAACCTTATCGTCCCCAGCTAACTCGATCAATTCCTCTACACTTGGATCTTGCCCTTCTGTTACATTAGGGTGAACCCCTACAGATAAAGAAATTTCAGGATAATCCTTAACCAATTCCTTCATGGCTGGATATGCCTCAAGATCGATAGCTATACATAGCATATGATCAATCAGACTACTTTTAGCTTCCTTCATAAAACAGCTAAAATCATCCTGATATGGCTTAAGGTCAATACGATCTAGATGACAATGAGAGTCTATAAACATATTTTATATGGGGCAGCAGTTATCAAAGATGCTTATCATATCTAAAAATGATGCTTTAGATAAACAAAATTTAAGGAAAAAATTTAGCTAGGAGGCTGTCCGAGAATAGAAATCGTCGCGAGGGAAAGGCCTTTTGAGTCAGTTTTTTCGTTCATTTGAGGCGAATAGTTGTGCTATTTAACGAAAATGAACGGAAAAAGTGGCCAAAAGGGCTTTTTCCGTAGCAGGTTCTCTATTCTCGGACAGCCTCCTAGGCACTCAAAGATACAAGGGGAATAGCTTATATGATTAACTTATGAGATACATAAGTGGTTTTTACCCAGTAATAACACTGAAATACCCTACAATTTATAAAAAATTACAGGGTATGAGTTGAGCGATCAGACTCCAATGCTCCTGCTAAATAAGTTTCAATTTTATTTCTTGCCGCTCCGCCATCTTGGTCACTAAATTGAACACCAATACCTGCAGCTCTATACCCTTCAGCACCTGCCGGTGTTTTCCAAATAATGGTTCCGGCAATGGGCAATCGTTCAGTTTCATCCATTAAATTAAGCAGCATAAAAACCTCTTCCCCCATCTCATATTCTCTTTTGGTCGGAATAAACAGCCCACCATTAACAACAAAGGGCATATAAGCCGAATAAAGCGCATTTTTTTCTTTAATGGAGAGAGACAATATACCTTGTCTTGGAGCTGCTGCTGGAGTTGCCATTTTTTATCCGCGAATAAGTTTAGAACACTGAATTAAAATTTCTTCAAACATCAGTTGTTTGTTCAATTGAGTATCAAGTTGCTGCCGCCTCAAAAGTAAAAAATCATAATATTTATACAGTAACTTTAAGTCTAGCTTATCCGCCAGTTGTTGCAAGTACATAAGTAAATCATTATTAACTATTCGCTCTATCTGTGGATAACATTTCAGTTTAATAATATCCATTACCCAACTAAGCAAGCAAGATAACAGCAATTCCATTTCATTTTTATCTAATTTAGACCACTGCTCTGCAATGGAGATACAACTTTCTTCTGAAAGTACTACCTTGTTCCATTGCTTAAAACAACCCAACCTAAAATCGACAACCAAATTATCAGCAAGTTGTTTTGCCAGCAGCGGAGCACCCTGAGATAGGCTTAATAACAAATCAATATCATTGACTACACCTTGTTGTTTTAGCCAATTTTTTGCAAGTTTTTCTTCCGCTATAGGAACATAAAGTTTCTGACAACGGCTTCTAATAGTTGCAGGAAGTTTTGCGGGTTTATCAGTGATAAGAATCAGACATGTTCTTTCTGTAGGCTCTTCTAAATATTTCAAAAAAGCATTTGCAGATGCATTATTCAAACTATCTGCAGGATTTATAACCACTACTCGGTAACTTTCAAACTGCGGTTTTAATGCCAGTTTAGCTGTTAATTGACGAATAATATCAATACCAATGACTTTTCCCACCTCCTCAGGCGCTATATTAATAGAGTCAGGGTGAGTTTTGGCCTTAAATAAAGTACAGCTTTGACATGTCCCACAAGACAAACCCGATGGAAGAGGCGAAACGCATAATAAAGATTGCGTAAAAATTTCTGCTAATTGAGACTTCCCCCCTCCTTTTTTCCCAACTATTAGCAAAGCTTGTGGAACACGCTCCTGCTTAATATAGCTCTCTAATTGAGACCAGCTAGATTTTAACCAAGGAAGGTTTTTCAAGGTATCAGTCATTTACAGTTAATATAAACGCTTCAATAACGGATGCTATTTGACCCTGCACGATATTTAAGGGTTGGTCAGCATTAATAATACTAATGACCTTTTTATTTTGCTCTGCACGAAGCAAAAAACTTTCTCGTACTTTTTCAAAAAAATGTTGTTTTTCCTGTTCAAAACGGTCAAGTTCACCTCTTTTACTAGCTCTGTCCATACCAACAACGATAGGAGCATCAAGTAAGAGTGTCAGCGTAGGTGAGATATTAGCCTGCGCATTCTTTTCTAACCAGCTAATAATACTTGTATCCATTCCTCGCCCACCACCTTGATAAGCATAGGTACTATCCGTAAATCGATCACATAACACCCAACAGCCCTTTGCTAAGGCTGGTTTAATAACATGTTCAATATGCTGAGCCCTAGCAGCAAACATCAATAACAATTCCGTAGTTTCTGACACTAACTCTTCACTTGCCTCCAACAACAATTGCCTAATTTTTTCAGCAAGTATTGTTCCACCAGGCTCTCTTGTAGTAACAACCTTAATTCCACGAGCTTCTAACAACTCCCTAATGAACCGTATGTTTGTCGACTTACCAACACCCTCGCCACCTTCCAATGTTATAAATTGTCCTTGCTTTATCATCTTCTTTGGTATTTATTAACGGCATTATTATGCTCTTTAAGTGTTGCAGAGAACTTATGAATACCCTTATTACCTTTTGCCACAAAATACAAGCTTTTACCTTCTGCAGGGTGAAGGGCCGCATGAATAGCATGCTGACCGGGCATTGCGATCGGTGTTGGCGGTAATCCTTTTATAACATAAGTATTGTATGGTGTTGCTTGTCTTAAATCTTTATACCGTATATCACCTTTATACCGATCACCCATCCCATAAATGACGGTTGGATCTGTTTGTAAAAGCATCCCTTTCTTAAGCCTTCTAGTAAAAACACCTGAAATTTGTGTTCGCTCAATGGCTGCGCCTGTTTCTTTTTCTACAATAGAGGCTAAAATTAATGCTTCATAAGGGCTATTTAAAGGTAATTCTTCAGCTCTATTCTTCCACTCTTCACCCAAAACCAACTGCATTTTATTATAGGCCGTTTTTAATATCTCAATATCAGTTGTTTGTTTATCAAAAAAATAAGTATCAGGGAAAAATAAACCTTCTGGGTGCTTATATTTAGAGCCCATTTTTTCCATGAGACTTTCAAAGTCCATTGCCCCTACCGTTTGTTCTATTTGTGGGTTTTGTTGGATTTTCTCAAGAATCTGTTTAAAGTTCCAGCCTTCAGGGAAGGTAATAGAATATTGGCGTGCTTTTCCTGCGACAAATACAGCTAAAATCTCAGGCATTGTAAGGCCTGCTTTTAACTCATACTCCCCCGCTTTTAACTTATTCGCAACTTTCTTTTCGTAGGCAATCACTTTAAACCACAGAGGTTTAATTGCAATATGGCTTTCTAATAACTTGTTACTTATTGTTTTAAAACTATCGCCTTTTTCAATCTCAATAACGTGTGATTGACCGATAACGACAGGCGTTGTTAATGCAGATTTATATTCTACCCATAACCAAGTACAAGATAGAATAATGACTAATAAAAATACAGATGTTATTTTAACTATCATAAACATCCTGCTGTTTAAACTCTAAAAATAAAGCCTGTAATTTTTGGGTTAACTCCCCAACCTTATAAACCTGGTTTTCAACTTTTTTGACAGGCCATATACCTATAATTGAATTTGTAACAAACAATTCATCAGCATTATAAATATCATTTTTACTAATATTTTTTTCAAGCATAGGTATTTCAAATCTATTGGCCAACTGCATAATAATGGACCTCAATACCCCTTTCACGCCACACTGAGTTATCTCAGGAGTATAAAGACATTTGTCTTTGACTAAGAAAACATTGCTCATCGTCCCTTCTATCACATTGCTATTAATATTCATCATTAAACCTTCATGAATATCGGGTGAACTCCACTCAGCCCGACCAAGGACTTGTTCAAGCCGGTTCATATGTTTAATACCCGCAAGACTAGGGCTTAATCCTAACCGCGTATTACAAAAACGTATGTTAATACCTTGCTTTACAAAATCAGCTGGATACTCTGGATAAGGGTGTATTGAAAAAAGGCGCGTAGCATGAATTACATCTGGCATACGATACCCTCGCCCACCAGAACCTCGTGTGACCATCAGCTTTAACACTGCATGATTGCTATTTTCGGCGAGCTGTGAAGCTTCTTTTTTGAGGAGTTCGGAGTCTGGGGAAGGAATCAACAAGCTTTGACAGCCAGCATCAAGGCGCTGTAGATGTTGATTTAAAAAGACAGGGCTTCCATTAATAATTTCAATGGTTTCAAATAAACCATCACCATATTGGAAACCCCGATCTGAAAATTCGACACAGCGCTTTATTTCACCATTGAGTAGGTACATATAAAAACACTGTTTTCTAAATTATTGGTAACGTTTAAAGACTAACGTGCCATTCGTTCCACCAAATCCAAAAGAATTAGAGATAGCAATATCAATATTCATTTCTCTTGCGGTATTTGGAACAAAATCCAAATCACACTCAGGATCCTGATTTTCTAGGTTAATAGTGGGGGGAGCAATTTGATTTTTAATCGCTAAAGCAGACAATACCGCTTCAATACCACCTGCAGCACCTAATAGATGCCCAATCATTGATTTAGTTGAGCTAATAGCGACATTATAAGCATGATCACCTAATGCTGCTTTCATGGCTTGAGTCTCACCCAAATCACCCGCAGGCGTAGAGGTGCCATGAGCATTAATATAGTCAACTTGTTCTACATTTAAACCTGCATCACGTAATGCATTTTTCATACAGCGTGCGGCACCTTCGCCACCCACTGACGGTGTTGTCATATGGTAGGCATCACCACTCATACCATAGCCCACAAGCTCAGCATAAATTTTAGCACCCCGCGCTTTAGCATGTTCAAGTTCTTCTAAAACCACAACTCCTGAACCATCGCTCAATACAAATCCATCACGATCTTTATCCCATGGTCGACTGGCTGCTTGAGGATCATCATTTCTACGTGACAATGCTTTAGCTGAGGCAAACCCACCCATAGCAGTCGGTGAAGTTGTACACCTTTCAGCCCCACCTGCAAGCATAACATCAGCATCACCATATTTAATTAAGCGTGCCGCATCACCAATATTATGTGTCCCTGTTGTGCAGGCCGTTACAATTGCAAAGTTAGGCCCTTTCAAACCATATTTAATCGAAAGATTTCCGGAAATCATATTAATAATGTTTCCTGGAACAAAAAAGGGTGAAATTCTTCGTGGACCACTTTTTTTATAAGTAGCGTAGCACTCTTCAATGCCTGTTATGCCACCAATACCCGCCCCAATTGCAACACCAATACGCTCGGCATTTTCTTCTGTTACTTCTATACCCGAGTCTTCGATTGCTTGACACCCAGCTGCAATACCATATTGGATGAATCCATCCATTCTTTTCGCGTCTTTAGCAGCTATGTATTCAGTAATATCAAATTCCCTAATCACACCACCAAATGTGCTAGCAAAGGGTGATATATCAAATGAGTCAATTTGACTAATTCCACTTTTACCATTCACAATACCGTCCCAAGTATCTGAAACATTATTAGCTAAGGGGGTAACTGCGCCTAAACCAGTGATAACAACTCGACGTGTGCTCAAAGTAAAATCCGTTGGAAAAATTAAATATTGGGGAGGAATACCTTAAAAATTAAGGATATTATTCTAGCGAACAAGAACTTGCCCACTAGAATATACAATCAACTATACGTTTGTATTAATATAATCGATTGCTAGTTGAACTGTTGTGATTTTTTCAGCTTCTTCATCTGGAATTTCACATTCAAATTCTTCTTCAAGAGCCATCACAAGCTCTACTGTATCTAAAGAATCAGCACCAAGATCATCAACAAAAGATGCATCATTAGCAATATCATCTTTAACACCTAGTTGTTCTGCAACAATCTTTTTTACGCGCTCTTCAATGTTACTCATTTTTATTATCCTCAAATAAAGTGCTATTTAATAGACACTTATTATTTTTATAAATACTTATTAAAAGTTCTGTCTCTGGGTAGTCCAGATGACTGTGTGGAATTATACTTGATATTATGTCAATGTCACAACACTATGACATAAACATACCACCATTGACATGAATTGTTTCCCCTGTCACATAGGAGGCACCCTCTGAAGCTAAAAATGAGACTGCATGTGCAATTTCTTTAGGATCACCTAAACGACCCAATGCAATTGAACTCATCAATGCATCTTTATGCTCATCAGCTAATTCTCTTGTCATATCTGTATCAATAAAACCAGGGGCTACAGTATTAACAGTTATATTACGTGAACCCACTTCTTTTGCCATAGATTTAGCAAAACCAATCATTCCCGCTTTTGAGGCGGCATAATTTGTTTGCCCTGCATTCCCCGTAGAGCCAACGACTGATGAGATATTAATAACTCGACCTGTTTTAGCTTTCATCATCCCACGTAACACAGCTTTACTCATCCGAAAAATAGAGGTTAGATTAGTGCTAATAATATCATCCCACTCATCATCTTTCATTCGCATCAATAAATTATCACGCGTAATACCCGCATTATTAACCAAAACAGCTGGGGCAGCATAGTCTTCAGCAATTTTCTTAATAACATCTGCAATTGAAGTTGCATCAGCCACATTAAGCTTTAAACCTTTACCATTTTCAGCTAAATAGGCAGAAATTGAATCCGCCCCGTTATCACTGGTTGCAGTACCTACAACAAAAAAACCATCAGCAACCAACTGCTCTGCAATTGCACGACCAATGCCACGGCTTGCACCTGTGACCAATGCTACTTTCTTATCCATTTAATTGCTCCAATACTTTATCTAAAGTCGCAGGGTCAAACATTGTCATGTGATCTGCACCTTTTACAATACGTTTATTAAGACCCAACAAAACCTTACCAGGCCCACACTCAACAAAATGAGTAACCTCTTGTTCATTTAAATACTTAATAGTATCTACCCAACGCACAGGCTTAAATAATTGCTCTTCTAATGCGTTAATAATTTCTATTGGTTCACTATGCGAAGACACATCAACATTATGAATCAGCGTTACATCAGGGGAAGCAAGCTCTATAAGCTGTAATTTTTCAAGCAATTTTTCAGCCGCTGGTCTCATTAAAGCACAATGAGAAGGTACACTGACAGGCAACTTTAAAGCTCTTTTTGCTCCAGCTTCTTTAGCCGCAGCCATTGCACGCTCCACAGCAGCATCATGCCCCGCAATAACAACTTGCCCTGGTGCATTAAAATTTACAGCTGCAACCACTTCGTTATTAGCACTCTCAGCACAAGCATTTATCACTTGCTGATCATCTAAACCAATAATCGCTGCCATCGCACCAATACCCACTGGAACCGCCTCTTGCATAAACCGTCCACGCTCTGCAACCAAACGAACAGCATCTTCAAACTTGATAGAACCTGAATTAACCAGCGCAGTATATTCGCCCAAGCTATGCCCCGCCATCCAAGCAGGTCTCACGCTAGATTGCTCACACCAAACACGCCACATTGCCACCCCCGCCGTTAACATGGCAGGCTGTGTGTTATGAGTTTGGTTTAAATCTTCAACTGGTCCGTCTTGAACCATTTTCCATAAATCAAAATTTAAAACATCAGATGCTTGTTCAAAAGTTTGTATTACTAATGGAAAGGCTTCAGCCATTGCTGATAGCATTCCAATTGACTGTGATCCCTGACCAGGAAAAACAAATGCTAAATTATTATTTTTACTCATAATTGTTTTTTTATTTAAAAATAAAAAGTCAGACAAAGACTCAAAAATACAAGATAAGACCTTATCCCTTACTCTTACCCCATCCAAATTGTGCAGGTTATTTGTTGCTAGATGCCTAAGGCAACTGGCAATAAATAACCCACCCAGATTGCGCAGATTTTTTGTT
>JALSLS010000359.1 GCA_026988195.1 Methylomonas sp. | reverse complement strand
AATTTCTGCTAGCTTATCTATCCTAGGGTCTGGAACAGGAACAACCCCTACATTTGGGTCAATCGTACAAAAAGGATAGTTTTCCGCTGCAATAGTTGCGTTGGTTAATGCATTAAACAATGTTGATTTCCCCACGTTAGGCAAACCGACAATTCCACAATAAAGTGCCATAGAATAAAAGTCTCTTAAGTCTTGATAAGAATCATATGAAAATAATTCAACCTAGAGCTAAATTATTTTTACACATGTTTCGGAAGCTATATTTAACTAAAACCAGTCAAAATGGGATTGATTATACAAGGAATTCTGGTTTTCCTAAATTATTTTTGCAGAGCTTCATTATTAAAAATGACCACTTTATTCCGGCCCTTGTTTTTTGCTTCATAAAGGGCTGTATCTGCAAAGTGAAAAAGCTTATCTACATTAATAAGTTCAGCGTTTTCAAATAGGCAACTCTTACTACTCAAACAATATAGCCCTATACTGATTGTTTGAATAAATTCTTCTTTACCCCATTTTAATGCTTCAATTTCTTTTCTAATTCGTTCGGCAAATAACCCACCATTCGCGCAACTGGTATTAGTAAAAATAACAACAAATTCTTCCCCGCCAAAACGAATAAGAATATCAGAGTCTCTGACCTGTTGCTGTAAAGCTTTTGCTGTTTTTATGAGTACTTCATCACCAAACCCATGTCCATAGGTATCATTTACTTTCTTAAAGTGATCAAGATCTAAAACCAAAAAGCATAGCGCCTGTCCATAACGTTTAGTGTTTGCTATGGCGATTTCAGCTTGCTCATAAAAATAACGACGATTATATAAGCCTGTTAATTGATCAATCATAGAAATACTTTCAAAGTGATCCTTAAGAACATTCAAGTCTGACAATGCTTGCTCTAACTTTTCAGTACGTTTAACAATCTGATCTTCCATTTGTTGAAACAATCGATAATTTGTAATCAACTGACCTAGCATATTTTTATATATACCCAACATTCGGATATGCCAATCATTAAAATGATAGCTCTGAGGGTGTGAAATATTAAGCACAGCAACCAGTTCTACATCCGTATAAATAGGGACACTTATAATAGAGCCGGGTAATTCATAGCTAGTTTGCTTTGCTTGATTTGCAAATCGCTCATCTGTTGAACAGTCTTGGCAATGCTGTAACTCTCCAGTTAAAGCCGCAGCACCAATAATACCTTCTCCAATTTTAAATTGAAGGGGCTTATATGCCTTCTTTAAGGCATCAGAAGTTTTGGATGTTTCCGCAAGACTTAAACCAGCCAGATTAACTAAAATACCTTGCTCATTCAATATAAATAAAGAGCATCGCTCCATATCCTGGTTCTGAATAAGAACAGCCAACGCATTATTTATTAATTCTTTTTCATTGCCGGCATTGCAATTTAATTCAGATAAATCCTTAACAGCAGATAAAGAATTTAATAAATCAACCACTATTGATTCTAGCCCAGCCCCACTATCTATCGTTTCCATTTATTACCTACTCACCAATAATAGCAGCTAATTCAAGGATGCCATCTTTACTACTATAAATATCATCCATTATTTTTGAAAGCATGTCCGTTGAAAAAGATACTTCATTTAATAAATCAGAAAAATCGGGAAGTTCATCCATTTTATCCTCCACCACAAAAATAGCTGCCCAGTGGCTTAATTCTATCATTTTCACAAAACCTTTTTCTTCACCATTAAAATCACTCTTTCTAAACTGAGCGGTAATGGTTTGATAGACTTCGGGCAGTTGCCACCTTTCTAATAATATACTACCAATATCATATTGGTTTTTTCCTAATAAAAAAAATAATTCATTAGCGACTCCTCCATTAGTTTGAACTTTTTTTGCAAAAATAGCATTTAATGTCTCTGGGAAAACATGTATTGCAGCAATTAATCCAATATTAAGCAGTAACCCCGAGGTATATGCAATATTTGGGAGTATTAACGGGTCTTTTATCTGCTGAGCAATTTTCTGAGCTATATAAGCAGTCACTAAGGAGTGACTCCAAAAGAAATTAGCATCAAACATTTCACAACTGTTAGTTTTTAATTCAACATTAAGAACAATACTTAAAGCCATACTTTTTACTAAATTAAGCCCTAAAACTTGAATAATTGCGATACGTAAATCGACTATTTCTCCAGCTCTAGCAAAAAAGGCTGAATTAGCTAGACCTAATAACCTGGCAACTAATACCGGAGATAAAGCAAGCACATCAACCAAAGCATCGACTGGAATATCAGGGTCATTAACAGCTGAGATAATACGAATACTTGATTCGGGTAATGGAGGAAGATTTTTTATTTTTGATATTTCTAGAAGAATATCATTTTCTTTATTCATCATTATTTCTTCTTCACACCCGCTATTTTCAACAACACCATCAATTTCCTATAATTATCATGTGTCAAAGCATCTTTTACTATAAGGATAGTCTGTATTTTTTTATTGTGTGCTTTAAAATGAAGGATCAACAAATAAGATGTGAGAACAGTTGAAGGTAAAACCTCAATAAGGTGAAAAACATCACCATTTTGAGTGATATCCCAGCCTACTACAGAGCTATACCTAATTTTATAATGCTTAAACCTTAACGCTTCCATTATATAGCTAGTTAAACTAATAATGATTGCAGCGATTAAACAAAACTTATAAATTGATGGTAAGGAGTTCAAAAAAACCGCAGTTACCGCTAACAGGTGCAATATAACTAATGTCTTTATCAATAAAGCCGATCGATTAACATTAAATACCGTTGTTATTTCTAATTTTTTTGACAATCTTGGTCAATCCCTTTGAATCAGGCAATTGACTGCCAAGTAAATACCTAATCAACTCATTATCTTGTATCTGTAACAATTCGTTAAAGTAAGATTTTTCCTCGTTTGAGGACTGAAAATAAAAACAATCAAGATAACTTTCTAATAAACTGTCTAATTCTTTAGTCCCTCTTCGACATTGCCACCGTAACTGAGATTTTGATTTCATTAAATAACTTGAGTACTTTTCTGATACTATTTTGACAATTATAGGTTGCCCCCCTGCCTTGCGCTCTCTGCTATATAAGATAACCTCCATATCACCCGTTAATACAGAATTTAGGCGGTACTATGACTCTTTTACAATCTCTTTAACCTGCTTTTTATTAAAACAAAACAGGGTAAAGTTTAAAGCTTATCCTTGCTGTCTAATAGCCAGCATTTTTTTAATATCCGCTATTGCTTTTGCTGGGTTGAGTCCTTTAGGGCATGTATCTGTACAACTCATAATAGTATGACAACGATATAGTTTATAAGGGTCTTCCAGCTCGTCTAAACGTTCCCCCGTATTTTCATCTCGACTATCTTCCAGCCATCTAGAAGCTTGTAATAATGTTGCAGGCCCTAGGTACTTATCACTATTCCACCAATAACTTGGGCAACTCGTTGAACAACAAGCACAGAGAACACATTCATATAGACCATCTAGTTTTTTACGTTCTTCTTTACTTTGTAGTCTTTCACTATCCGCTGGCGGAGGTGTTTGAGTTTCAATCCAAGGTTTTATCGAGGCATATTGGGCAAAGAAATTAGTCATATCGGCAACTAAATCCTTGATAACATCCAGATGAGGCAAAGGAAATATTTTAATAGTACCTTCATAATCCTCAATGGCTTTGGTGCAGACCAAGGTGTTTTTACCATTAACATTCATCGCACACGAACCACAAACCCCTTCCCGACATGAACGTCTAAAAGCTAATGTGGTGTCGATTTCATTTTTGATTTTTAACACTGCATCCAAAACCATCGGGCCACAATTATCTAAATCAATCTGAAAAATATCAATCCTAGGGTTTTCCCCTGTATCAGGATTCCAGCGATAGACTTCAACCCTTTTCAGGTTGGTCGCATTTTCAGGCGCAGGAAACTCTTTGCCTTTAGTTAGTTTGGAGTTTTTGGGTAAGGCAAATTCAACCATTAGTAAACCCTCTTTTTAGGTGGAATAACATCAACTTCATCGGTTAAGGTATACATATGTACGGGTCGATAATCAATTTTCACTTCATCATCGTTTAACCATAATAAGGAATGCTTCATCCAATCTTTATCATTTCGATCAGGATAATCTTCTCTCGCATGCCCTCCACGACTTTCTTTTCTATTTGCAGCAGCAATCATAGTGACATAAGCTTGATCTAATAAATTATCAAGTTCCAAAGTTTCTACTAAATCCGTATTCCAGATTAAGGAAGAGTCTTCAACACTCACATTATTAAAAGAAGCTCTTATTTTTGTTATTTCAGCCACGCCTTTATCAAGCATTTCTCCCGTTCGATAAACTGAAGCATGTGTTTGCATGCTTTTTTGCATACTTAAACGAATATCAGCTGTTTTTTCAGAACCTTTGGCAAAACGGATACGATCAAACCTTTCTAGAGCTTTATCACAGGCATCTTTTTTTAATGGCGAGTGCGGCGTATTAGGTTTAATAATTTCAGCACATCGTATAGCTGCTGAACGCCCAAAAACAATTAAATCTAACAATGAATTTGAGCCTAAGCGATTTGCACCATGAACAGAAACACAGGCCGCTTCACCAATAGCCATTAAACCTGGAACAATAGTATCTGGGTTACCATCCTTTAAAGTAACAACTTCTGCATGGTAGTTTGTTGGAATCCCCCCCATATTGTAATGCACGGTGGGCAAAATAGGGATAGGTTCTTTTGTGACATCAACATCAGCAAAAATTTTGGCTGTTTCAGAAATGCCCGGTAAACGCTCCTTGGTAATCTCAGGGTCTAAATGCTCAATATGTAGGTGTGCATGGTCTTTATTTGGGCCTACCCCACGCCCTTCCAGAATTTCCATGGTAATCGCTCGACTTACCACATCACGTGAGGCTAAATCCTTAGCATTTGGAGCATAACGCTCCATAAACCGCTCACCTTCTGAGTTGGTTAAATATCCCCCCTCTCCTCTTACTCCTTCGGTAATCAAACAACCTGAACCATAAATACCTGTCGGATGAAATTGAATAAATTCCATATCTTGTAAGGCAATACCTGCACGTAACGCCATCGCATTACCATCACCTGTTACCGTATGTGCAGAGGTACAAGAAAAGAAAGTGCGCCCATACCCACCCGTTGCTAAAACAGTTGAGTGCGCACGAAACAAATGTAATGAACCATCATCAAGACACCAAGCCAACACCCCTTTACATTCACCGTCTTCCATAATTAGATCAAGTGCAATATATTCTACAAAGAACTCGGCATTATGCTTTAACGCTTGCTGGTATAAGGTATGCAAAATAGCATGACCTGTTTTATCAGCCGCAGCACACGTTCTTTGGGCAGTTCCTTCACCATAATTTGTCGTCATACCACCAAATGCTCGTTGGTATATTTTTCCATCGTCAGTTCTAGAAAATGGCACCCCATAATGCTCCAACTCTATAATAGCTGGAATGGCTTCTCGACACATATACTCAATAGCATCCTGATCACCTAGCCAATCAGATCCTTTCACCGTATCGTACATATGCCAGCGCCAATCATCTTCCCCCATATTACCTAATGCTGCACTTATTCCTCCCTGTGCAGCAACCGTATGACTACGTGTTGGAAATACTTTAGTTATACAAGCTGTTTTCAAACCTTTTTCAGCCATGCCAAAAGTGGCTCTAAGCCCTGCACCGCCAGCACCAACGACAATAGTATCGTAAGTATGTTCTATTATTTTGTAATCTGTTGACATGCCTTATCCAATCATGGAAATTCGTAATATAGCAACGATTGCAGCTATAGCAAAAAATAAAAATGTTAGTTTCATTAACCAAATTGAAGAAATTTTTATCCACTCAGCATGAACATAATCTTCAATTACAACCTGTAAACCTAAAGCCGCATGATAAAAAGCAGCAATAATCCAGACCAGAGCTAAAATAGTATCCATTGGCCCTGATAACCAAGCGATCATATCTTGGTGTGAGGCATTCAATAACTGCTCAGTAAACGCAACCATCCACAATGATAAAGGAATCAAGGTAATAGCTGTTATTCTCTGCATCCAGAAATGTCCCGTACCCGCTTTGGCAGCCCCAAGCCCTTTGACTTTTGCTAAAGGTGTTTGATAATCCATAGTGTTAATAAAAAATAAGAGTTAAAACAAAAGAAAATACCAGCTCTATCATTGCATTTCTATCCATATCATCTTTATCAAAACCTGTTCCCACATCCCAAATTAAATGCCTAATACCATGACAAAGATGAAAAAATAGGGCATAGACAAAAAACCAAACTCCAATACGTACGATGGTATAGTCCAAAATTGACTGTAATTGCAAATAACTATCATTTCCTTGTAGAATAACAAAGAAACTTGCAACGTAAATAATAAGCCCCATCGCTAGTACCACTCCTGTCATTCGATGGGTAATTGAAACAATGCCTGTTAGGGGCAACCTATAGATCATTAGGTGTGGTGAAAGTGGTCTTTTATGTTGAGTCATATTTATTTACTTACTTTATCTGTGGCTAATTGTCCCCTGTCATCATACAACGCTATATATGACGATTCCAACTTAAATATTTATATAGTCCATAGTATAGTGGTTATATTTCTTTTTTATTTCAAATAAACACATTATTTACACATGAATGAAGATTGGGTAAACTTTTTAAAATCTAACAATGCCTTCCCTGCAGAAGATCCTATCAATAATAAAACAGTGGGGCATCAAACTATTACAGCACTTCAACACTTAGCTATTTTAAAAGTCACGGGTGCTGATGCCGCAACTTTTTTACAAGGTCAACTTACCTGTAATATTAATGAATTAACTGAACAAAAAGCTTGTTTTACTGCTTTTTGTAACGCTAAAGGAAGAGCCATTAGTACTTTATTAATCTTCAAAACGAGTACTGGGTTTTTGATTATTTTACCTCAAGCTCTCATCAGTAAAGTCTCTCAAAAATTACAGATGTATATTATGCGCTCTGCTGTAAAACTTGAAGACGTCTCAAATGAGCTTTGTATTATGGGGGTTAACACCCAACAGCCTGATACTTTAACCTCCCCCCTAACTGAACCTTTTTCTATTTATCAGGATAAGGGAATTTATATTAAATTTCCTTATCATAATCGCTATTTAGTTATTAGCACTCCCCTTCAAGCTATCGCTTTATGGTCTGATTTAACAACCAAACAAGCATTCATAGCAAGTACTGATAGTTCATGGGTTGAACAAGATATTTCTGCAGGAATCCCATGGCTAACTCAAGAAAGTTCCGAAGGGTATATTCCACAAATGCTTAATATAGATAAGCTAGGCGGGATTAGTTTTAATAAGGGTTGCTATACTGGACAGGAGATTATTGCCAGAACTCATTATTTAGGTAAGACAAAACGTGAGCTATTTCTCGCTTATTGTGATGAGACAAATGATATAACAATTGACACCCCAATAATGACAGATATTAGCGAGCAAATTGCTGGAAACATACTATCCTTACATAGTAATGGTCAGCAAACCAAATTATTAATTGTTTTACGGTCTACTGATTTAGAGGCTAAAAACCTTATACTTAATAACTTAAATAAAGATAAACTTTACCTCACAGACTTTCAATAAAGGTTCATCAAAAATGCAATTTAAATCTGTTCAAGACTTTCTAGTTCACGTACAAGAAGAGCTTGATGCAAACCGCCTAATTTTACCTACATTACCTGATGTCGCATTAAAAGTTAGGGATGCAGTCTCTAAAGGAGAGTCAACCTCTCAAGAACTAGCTGATATGATTGTGACAGATGCGGCTCTTTCTGCAAGACTTATTCAAGTTGCCAACAGCCCATTATATAGAGGCGCACAAGAAGTCAAAAACATCCAAATGGCAGTGACTCGTTTGGGAAGCTCTACAATTCGCACATTAATCACCAGCTTGGTTATGCAGCAAATGTTTACACCCTCTACTGATTTATTAGAATCCTACTTTAGAGAGTCTTGGGAGCAAGGGGTTAATGTATCAGCTATTGCTAGAGCACTAGCTGCCTTTACTCCACACCTTAACCCTGATGAAGCAATGCTGGCAGGTCTAATCCATCAAATAGGAAAACTTCCTATTTTAATGCTTGTAGAAAACATCCCAGAGTTTAAAAATAGCCCTTCACGACTTAACAAACTATTAGAAAAAGCCCACCCTCCTATTGGTAAAATTATCATGGAAACTTGGGATTTCCCTGAAGAATTAAAACTGGTGGCATCTGAATATATTGATTTTCAAAGAGATACAGGTGACAAAGCTGACTATGTAGACTTGGTTCAAGTTGCCTTTTTACAAAGTATTGCCGGAACAGATCACCCCGCCTGCAGAGTTGACTGGGCAACTGTCCCATCCTTTTCAAAACTAGGTCTTGCAGGCGACTCTGAAATCCTTGAAATTGAAGGTGTTTCTGATGAGATTGAATTAGCTCACTCCATGTTGTTATAATCAAGGTATTGAGAGTAGCTGATGCTCTCATACCTTTCTCATTACAACTACAATTTAAATATGATTAATCAACAAGCGGCTCTTCGTTTTAGACGCCTTGGTATGTTAACTATCTGCGCTGTTTATTTTGTTATCCTTGTTGGTGGGATTGTTCGAGCCTCTGGTGCCGGAATGGGGTGCCCCGATTGGCCAACTTGTTTCGGCCAATGGGTTCCGCCAACTGACGTATCTCAATTACCCGAAAATTATCAACAGATTTATGCTGAACGAGGCTATAAAAATACTCAGTTTAACCCTATAAAAACCTGGACAGAATATGCCAATCGTTTAACGGGTGTTACGATTGGTTTCTTAATATTTTTAACAGCTTGGTCATCTAGAATTTACTTAAAAGCTGATAAAAGTATTTTCTACCTATCTATTTCAATATTTCTTTTAGTAGGGTTTCAAGGCTGGCTAGGCGCTGCTGTTGTTGCAAGTAATTTAAAACCCCTGATGATTACGTTCCATATGCTATTGGCACTCTTTATCGTTGCCTTACTCATATATGCCATAGCCAAATCTCAAAAAGAAGATTTAATTAAAATTGATACTAGTGCCATCCCTGCTCATGTAAAAACTGTACTTACCTTTGCCATGGGCTTTACTCTTTTACAAGTTGCTATGGGAACTCAGGTAAGAGAGGCAGTTGATTTTATTGCCCATGAACATAAATATATTGATAGAGAGTTCTGGAGAGATAGCTTCCCTATTATTTTTTATATTCACCGCTCATTTTCCGCCATTATTCTTTTTACTAACTTATGGATTGTCTGGAAAATCTACCAATCTGTTGATAAAAACAATATTTTACTTCGCTGTAGCTATTTATTGATGACTGTCATTATTACAGCCATAATTGCAGGTGTCACACTAGATAGGTTAGGTGTTCCTCCCGTTGCACAACCTATTCATTTACTAATGGCAAATATAATTTTTGGTCTGCAATTTTTTATTTATATCTGTTTTTATTACTCATCTAAAAAAAGTATTTCTTCTTAAAAGCACGTTGTACTAATTTAAAATACTTTAACTTCATATGGATATATACCACAAATCTGATAATAGGCTCTCCTACCATTAAAATGATACAAATGTGTCATTTTAATGGTAGGAGTTATCTTAATTTTAGTCAGTTTTTATCAACTATTATCTTTATAAAAAACACAATAAACGCCATAGCTAATATCCCCAAAAAAATAGTTAATTTGGTCTCGTCCTGCTTAGAAACAGCATGGCTTTTTTTAGCTCTAAGTTTTGAGGCTGCCGTTGTTCCATCTATCACTTCACTTTTCTTAACCCTACTTGAATCATAATATCCTACATTAGATATTTCATGGCTTGTTATCGCTCTAGGCTTTAATAAAGAAAATGCATCAGCTTCTACAACTGAACAAGTTAACATCAAAAATAAAATTACGACCCCCTTGTAAAACTGATTGTCTTTCATTTTTAACCTCCTTAATTTAATTTTAAAGTGATTTTTATTTACCTATGAATATCGCATGATGAAACAAAAGATAGCTTATCTTTAAATCGTGCTTATCCGGTTGTCGCACACATCTACTAGATATAGTAGGACGTTCTTCGCAAGTATGAAATTCGGCATAGGTTGGAGCTGTGAGATCCCCTGCATCGATAGTCATGAACGCCTCGCATTGATTCAAACACTTAACATACTACATATTGATGTTGTGTGCGAAAACCGGATAAGCACGCTTTAAACTTTACCATATTAGATCTTATTTCAAACTCACTTAAAATATTTGCATACCATTCTGTCTCAATTCTATATCGAGTCATTACTTCAACATTTATTCCAGTGGCAATAAACTTATTTTTCAACCCTAAGGCTCTGCTTTCCACGGCGAAACTGTGCAATATTAAATACACCTACAAATCAATAGCATAATTAAATTGCTGGACAAAACCCTCTTTTCCAGATATACTCCATCCTGAAAT
>JALSLS010000358.1 GCA_026988195.1 Methylomonas sp. | reverse complement strand
TTTCATTAGGTTGTTATTCTTACAGTTAGGACAGGTTATTTCTTGATAATATTTCATGAAAGTATAATGCTACAAATTGCTTTCTTATTCTATTATTTTTATATTACACACATTTAACCCACTACCAACAAAATATACCACCTTGATAATTAGCCTTAAGGAATCTTTCGAATGAAAAACTTAATAAATTACGTTTTTTTAAGCGTACTTTTTATTTTACAAACAAGTAATGCAAATGCAGGCGTTCCCGTAATTGATGCAACCTCAATCGCTAAAGATGCAATAAGTTGGGCAAAACAAGTTGCAGATATGAAATTGCAATACGATCAACTAATAGATCAGTATGACCAAGCAATAAAAAATTATGAATCTATTACTGGTATTAGAAACATGGCGGACCTCGTTAATAATCCCGCTAGTCGTTACTATATTCCTGCTGAGTATCAAGATATTTTACAATTGTCTGCTGGAATCATGGGAGGTGATTATGATGATCTTCAAGACAGAGTTGCTGCGCTTAGAGAAGGGGCAAAAATTCTTGACATAGAGGATACTGAACTTGACCCAGACTCATTAGCTGGCATAGCTTTTGTAGCAGCTCAAAATCAAATTGCAATTAACAGTGCTTTATCAGAAAAAGCCTTTAATGAGATTAACCTGAGAACAAACAACTTACAAATTTTACTAGACAAAGTGAACGATACACCCGATAGTAAAGATATTGCCGACTTAACCGCTCGTATCAATGCAGAACAAGCAATGCTTACGAATGAGGGCAATAAATTAATAGCTTTAAACCAGGCAAGAGAATCTTTTTGGGAAACCAGAAAACAACAAGGTTATGAACTACGAAAAAAAGCCTTTGGAAGCCCTTACCATTAATTTTTAACTTTTAGGAAAAAAATGAATAAAAAAAATATTGTTGTAATCACTGCTCTGGCCATATTAAGTACTGGTTGTTTTGAAGAAGAAGATGTGGAAGTTATTAATCCACAATCAATGGAAGAATGTATCCCTATTAATAATGCAAATAAACGCGATCAATGCAAAATGCAAGTTACGACTTTTTTAAAAAAGAAAGGTATTGAATTAAGGAAAAAAACAACAGGAAGTCCTTATCATTAATAAAGTAAGAGAAAAATAATATGGTTACAATTTTTGTAGATATTTTTGAGAACTTAGATTCAACTTTAAATACTTATACTTCAGATGTAATTGAAGCAGTAATCACAGATATAACACCTGTTGTATCTGTGATGCTTACAATTTATATGATGCTATGGGGTTGGTTGACAATCAGAGGGCAGATCAATGAATTTGTAACAGATGGTTTTACACGAATTGTAAGATTAACAATTATTGTGGCCATTGCTCTTAATATAGGTCATTACAATGGATTTGTTGGTGATTTTTTAACTGCTCTACCTGATCATTTATTAGCAATTACCGCCAATGGAGCTGCTACGACTACTGGTGAATATCTTGATAATACTATTAATGAAATATGGGCGGCTGGATGGGCATTTAAAAACAAGTCTGATGAATTAAGCACTCTTGGTGTTTCTGATTTTGCATTAACAGCAATAGCTTTATTTGTCTGGGGGTTGGGGATTTTCCTAACTGCTATTGCCGCATTTTTATTAATTTTATCGAAAATGGCACTTGCAGTTTTAGTTAGTGTTGGCCCGATATTTATAATATTAACCATGTTTGAGTCTACAAAAAGATTCTTTGATGCTTGGTTAGGACAATGTTTTAATTTTATTATTATTTCTTTACTAGTTGGTGGTGTTCTACGATTAATCATTGGTTTTACATTAACAGAAATTGCAGACCTTGATCTTTTAAATAAAGATGATATTGAAGCTTTTGATTCTGTTTCTATTATTGGATATTCTTTGATAGGAATATATGTTTTAAGACAAATTTTACCTATTGCATCTGCATTAGGTGGTGGCATAGCATTATCTACATTAGGTGCAGGAAGATCACTCTATAATGCCACTAAATCTGGTTTAAGTAGTGCTAAAAACACACCTAAAAATGTAATGAAAGGAATACAAAGCACCCAAAGAGGGTATCAAAATACGAAGCATCTAGCTCAAGCTGCTGCAAATAGGTTACGAGGAAACAACTCGATATCTAGAAGATAAATTTTTTATGCCTTTCAATTATAAATTGTACAAATAAACTATTCGCTTTTTTATTAACCTACCGCACTATCGCTTGCTGGCTTTGAAATTAAAAATGAAATTAATTCATTCTAAATTTCAAAACTCTAAACAATCCAATTCGCTTAGTTAAAAGGTCAAGGGGGGCCAGCTCAAAAAAGGCTCTATCTTTTTTTAGCCAGCCAAGCGCAGCGTCCCTTTACCCATATCAAGAAAATTATGCTTCTGCCTAGCCTAGCCCAATGCTCTTTCTCTTAATTGGGCTGGGGTTGGCCTGTGCCGAGCATCTTTTTATCTTTCCTTTATTTTGGTTCAAAAAGTTCTGGGTTGTTAGATATAATATTTTCAGGTGTAATTCCTTCTCTTAGTGCCTTATTGACATGATATAACTTAGTTTCTGGAATTTTTTTACCTGAAATATGTTCGATTTTTTGTAACCCAGTAAAAACATCAATAGAAAGTGTATTATCACTTTCGTTTAAAGCTTTTTGAATTACTGCTTTAACGACATTTAATGCTTTCTCAGTTGCCATTTCTGGGTCTTGGCCATTCTGACAATATCCTTGCAATGCTTGTTTGAAAATATCAAGATAAACTCCATCTAAGGTCATCGTTGCGTTTATATCAATCATATCCTTTCCTCATACTATGTTAATAAAGACCTTAATATCGGCATGACCTGAATAGCAATAATTAATCCTAGCATCCATTTGATAATTAAAAGTTCTTTATCAAGCTTTCTAATATCATCCTTAGTTGCCAAACTTTCTGCCGACAAAGCTTCGGCAGCCATACGAGCATCTTCTTCTGGAACCCCAGCTTTTCTAAATGCCGCATAGACTTCTGAAATCATGGTTGTCATATATAGACCTAATAAATATTTAAAGTATGGGTTATTTTAATACAATAACGCTATTGTGTCAATTTATTTCTTTGGTATTTATCTTTTTGTCGGCACTTATTTGAGCAAAATATAGCTTTCTTAATTCCTTCAAACTCTTCTTTGCAAACCGGGCATATCTTGCTTTCAATCTTTCTTTTTGAAGCCAATATCGCCCCTGCTGACAATGTATTTTCTACTGCCATGCGTTCATCACCATGTTCCTTTTTTCTACCCCGACTGCTTGAAGATAAATTTCTGTAATCTTACTGTCTGAATGCCCCATCAAGTCTCTTAGGATAGTAATAGGCAAAGCTCTTTCACCTGAAAGCATAGCAATACCGAATCCATGCCTTAATCCTTTGGATGTAGCCTGTTTTCCTTTAATATTTGCTCTAGCCATAACTTTTTTTACCATTCGCCATGATGTTGCTCTGCTCATTGGCCACAAAGGTAAATCTTTGCCTTTTCCTGTTTTGGCAATTCGCCTTAAATCAAAAACTAAATCTAATTCTTCAATCAATCTATCCGGCACGGGAACTTGTCGATATTGCGGTAATTTAATATTTCCTTTGTTATCGAATTTTCTTTTTTTCAAAGAACGAAAAATAATAACTTTTTCATTGATTAGAATTTTATCGGGTGTCAGCTCTAACGCTTCCGATGGTCGGCAGCCTGTATAATGAAGAATCGAACAAAACACACGGTTTTCTCTAGTTTCTTCTAAAGCAGATTCTAAAAATCTGTGCCTTTCCGCTTCAGTTAAATAAAGTCGCTCACCAGCTCCCGAAAAAATCCGCATTTCGGCTGAAATTTCTGCCATATTTCCTCTTGAAACAAATCATTTATGTTTTGTTTCACTATAGCACAAAAAAAATCCCCGATTCATGGGAAAAACGGGGGGAGGTGGTAGGTATTCTATTCAGTTTGCAACACTATGGGGTAGAACTTTCATTGATACTCCTTTTTTATTTGTTATAGCTCAATGATAGAACATTTAGTTAATAAAGTCAGTGCTAAAAATGATATTTTATTAATTATATTAATAACTTATAGTGTAATACTTATATGGAAATATGACGTAATACTCACATATAATATTATGTATATTATTAGGTGGTCGCCGCTGTATTGCTGAGTTTGTTTTAAAAAAGCATAAAAAAAGAGGCACTAAAAAGCGCCTCTTTTTATTATTAAAGTTTTTCATAGTTAATAGTTAATAGTTAATAGTTAATAGTTAATAGTTAATAGTGATTAGTAGCTATTTACACTTTATATACGTCATCGAAACGCACAACTTATAAAGCTCAATCAGGTATTGAACATCAACTTTAGCTCGATGCCTGTCTTTAACAATTCTTCGAGCTTCAAGCTTTAATTGCTCATACATTTGCCAGACCTTTTTTTCTTCAGATTCGATTTTCTGAAGAAGTGGCAGCATGACTGCATCACTGTGAATGATTTTAAATTGAGCATAGCCGATACCTGAGCCTTCGCCATAAAGAACATCAACCCAGCCCTCGTCGAACGGTCCGCCATCGGCATAAATGGTTTCACCAGGGGCAATTGATTCAGACATACGATCACATAAAAAACGAGGATGAACGCCTTCTTCTCTACACTTTTTTCGTGATATTCCATGAATTGCCTGTCTGGATCAAAATTATTTTTATATAGCTAGTGTATATATCTATTTGCTATGTAACGAAGTTCACTTTTTTACCTATTTATTGAAAATAATTCAAAAAAATCTTGATCGATACTGAAAAATAAATCAATACTGCTATAATTAAGGTATCCAAATTAGAACTAAATTTAAACATTTAAGGTGATTGAAATGAGTAGAGCAGGACTGAGTGCAGAAGAGAAAGCACTTAAAGAGCAACGCAAACAAGAGGTTCGTGATGCAAAAGTAAAGGCCAGGATAGAGAGGGCAGAGAGCAAAGCGCAAAAAGATATTAATGATATTTCTGCTCCGCGTGATTATTGTTCAACGACTATAAAATTCAATAAATTTGAGCATGATCGTCTGGCAGCTGCAGCTGATCGTGAAGGTGTGAAAATTATAGATTTCATTAGAAGTGCATTAAAAGAAAGAGCTGAGGTGACAAAATGATAGTAACTATTTATGCGACAAAATCATCAACTAAAACATCCATTGCTGTTTCTACTGCTGTGCATTTAGCTAATGAAGGAAAAGATGTTTTAATGGCTGATTTAGATACTCAGGCAAGTGCATCATCCTGGCTGGAATTTCGTTCTGAAGATGAGAATTTAAAACAGATTCCGTGCATCCAAAAACATGGAAAAACAGTCTCTAAAGATTTAAAAGAATTTGATTCAAAATATGAAGTGGTAGTTGCCGATTGCGGCGGTAAGAATGATACGAGTGGTCGTAGTGCATTGCTTGTGAGTGATATTGCAATCATCCCCATCATTCCATCTTCACTTTCATTATTGACGCTTGAAGCAAGTTTGGATGCTTGTTTTGAAGCTAAATTGCTTAATGATAAATTGAAAGTTTTTGTTGTTTTAAGTGGTTGTAGTTCACATCATCTGGTTAAAGATACTGATGAAAGCAAGGATTTTGTGAATGAAGCATTGGCTGAATATGATGAAGATAATGTTGTGCTGGTTGATAGCACTATTACAGCGAGAAAGTGCTGGATGGACATTGTTTCTATCGGAAAGGGCATTACAGAATCTGGACATGCAAAATCAATTTCTGAATTCGAGTCTTTAATGAACGAGGTGTTCCGTGGCGATCATTAAACATAGCAAAGCAAAGAAAAAAGATACCAACCTGGTAACTACTGAAAATAATTTTTTGTCTAAAGCTGAAGATTATCAAGTTGATATTGATCCTGACTTAAAAGAGCTTTCTCTTGATGACTTAGCTGTTCGATATGAAGAGATCGATCGACAGTCACATTTGCTTAAAGGAAAGATTTTATTGGAAGCTAGAAGTCGTTTTGAGTCAGACAAAGAGTTTGGGAGATGGATTGCTACCCAGACATTATGTCTGGGTAGCGGGACTCAAAAAACAAGAAATAGATTAATGCATCTTGCAGATTTCTTTACTAATGATCGTGATATGCAGGGTATTTCAATTACAGCTGCTTATGAAATTAGCTCACCAAGCAATAGCGAAATTGCTGAAAAAGTTTATAAGGAAGTTCGAGAAAAGAATTTATCTGTAAAAGAAGTAAAAGAATTAATTGCTGATAATTCTGGAAATAAAATTGGTACTGATAAGAAAGTAGATACTAAAAAAGAAAGCATGAATGACTTATGTGTTGAAGATAAGTTGGCGATCAAGATTGTTGATAAAATTATGAAGGGTAAAACAACAGGTTTTAAACGTGATGTTTTACAAAAAGCGCTTAAGTACCTGAATAATAAAAAATAGCTGTAATTCAGGTATGGCAACGGGCACAGGGAGGTTAGCTTGTCGATATGACTGATACTTGCTATAATCATTAGAAGATTCAAGAAGCTCTGTTTTTCTTTTTAAATTAAAAAGTTTACAGGCACAAAAAAACCGCTCTGATAAGCGGTTTTTTTGTCCGGCTGATACCGGAAAATTTACTGTCCTTTGATGGACTTTACCCTTTCTAGCTTGCAGGCGATGAAGGTAAAGCCCATGGATTTCTCCGTAAACTGAGAATAATTATAACATGAAAGAAATAAAATACAAATTTTTTAGCCTGCATAAACGGTTCGTTTATGCATGTATAACTTAAGAAAAGCAGAATCAGACCATCCGGTCTTACAGGATTTTGTTAAAAATCTCCCTTTCAAACCCTACAGCTCTGACGATCTCTCGTTCGGACTTAAGATAAGCAATGCTAAAAGAGCGCTCAAACGTTCTTATATACAGTCAAATCCGCGCGACATGATCTATCGCATCACTATCGATGTTGATCACGATAACGCTGTATTTGCTGCTTATGATGCAAATATTGTTGAGCCTACTTTTATCGTAAAAAATAAATATAAAAACTTTGGCAGAGCACATCTTCATTATGATTTAGCAGTACCTGTTTGTAGATCTGACAACGCAAATCGTCATCCGATTCAATATCTTGCAGCTATAGAAGCAGCGCTCATTAAAGCACTGAATGGTGATCCTGATTATGTCGGTTTAGTAACTAAAAACCCTTTCAGTTCTGATTATGAGTGCATAGTTGGCGAAGGGAAGAGCTACACACTTGAAGAGCTTGCTGAATGCTTAGAATTAGAACAAGTACAAAATAAGTGGCGAAAAAAGAAAAGAGAAGAGACGAGAGGGCATTTAGGTCGGAACTGTGACTTGTTTGATGACCTTCGGTTTTGGGCTTACGATCGCGTCTCCGATGCGAGAGATTCACAGTCATACCCAGCTTGGTTTGATTATGCTGCAGCTGAAGCAGAAAAGCTAAATAACTTTCAAACGCCGCTGGATGCTCGAGAGCTGAACGCTATTGTTAAGTCCGTCGCACGCTGGACTTGGGACAAATACACAGGACAAGGAAGCGGCTGCAAGCGGGGTCGTGACACGTTGAAAAATAGTTTATTGATTGATGACAGAGACAAACAGATTTTAGCTGCTCACGAGACTAATAAACAGCGTAAAACAAATACAGAAACAAATATCAGTAACGCGATCAAAGCGCTGCAGTTAGAGAATAAAAAAATAACGATAGCTTCGATATCAAAAAAATCAGGAATACATAGAAATACAGTATCGAAAAATAAGCATTTATTGAGTGTAAAAAGTGCACAGTACGGTGTACATCAAGATAACAGCCCGTTAGGGGAGTCTTTTCATTCTTTAAATATAGTTAATAGCTCTTACGGAGCGACAGCGAGCTTTGCATGCTCTAAAGATCCAGAGCGTAGTGGTAGTGAAGTGTTGGAGCAGTCTCATACATTGCTTAAATTAACGCTATCTATGAATGAAAAGTTTTTAGGTGAAGATGATACAGTCATTAATAGAGCTTTAGATGTAGCTATTATTCATAAAGTGCTTTTATGTGTTTCTAAATTTAATAATGATAATAAGATTTCAAAAGAATTGGTTTCTGAAAAAACGGGCTTTTTTGTTTATGAATTTGAGAGATTTTGGAAGAATGTTTGTCCTGATAATTGATTTTTCTTTTTTAAAAAACATTTAAGTTTAGCTCTGTAGAAGCTTCCGATATCCTAAATTTCTGTTTTTCTAAATTAGTATGTTAGATCAAGAGAGCGCGCTTTTATTCGCTTTGTGCTATCGCACGCTCATGCGCTAGTCCCGCTCTAGCATACGCTACGGCTATTATCTCCGACTTCGCTACGATAAATCCCTTTCCGCTGCTGTCGCTGCAGAAAGGGCAGAAAGAGCGGTTGGCTAAGAGGTTGGATATAGTTTTTTATAATCAAAAAGAAAGAGCAATAAGCGCTCTGAAGTGATATTAAGCTCATTCTTTACAAAAATAAAAGAGCAAAAAACGAAATATATTCTTTAGAGCCTAAAACCTTGCTTTACAAAAAAAAGGCACTAACAATCGTCGTTATTAAGGGGTTAAGCCCTGGGATAAGGACAAAACAAAATTTATAGAAAAAAGACTGATTTCGTTGTTTAAATGTAATGACTTTAAAGAGCATTAGCTAGATCAACAAGCCCTGTTAAATTTTGTGACCAAATTTACGTGGAAAGGGGCTGATCCAATATTTTGTTTATCTTTAAATTTATTTTTTGTTAAACCTTTAAAAACCGACGCCTTCCCCCCGTAAATTCCGCGAGTTAGCGGAATTTATAAGTCGGTTTTTGCTCTTTTTTACTGAAACAATTGGGTTTGCAGTAAAAATAAGATACTTTCCGTTTTTTTAAATTATTTATAAATCTCATTAACTGTAATTATGTAATAGTGTAATTACATAATTATGATAATATTTCTTTGCATTATGTAATTAATAGCTTAAAATGGATACATAAATTAAAGGAAAAGAAAAGGGCTTTGAGATGGCTAAATTAACTGAAGAAGATGTACACACAGCATGTAATGAAATTATTAGTCAGGGCGAAAAACCAACGGCTTTAAAACTATTAGATAGCTTGGGGAAAGGAAGCTTAACAACAATCTCAAAATATTTAACAACTTGGAGCGCTACAGATGAAGCGCAAGCAGCTGAAGTAGAGTCGCTGCCAGCGGTTGTTGCTCTTCCTGAGCAACTAACCCAGGACGGAGAAGATCTTTTAAAGAAAATATGGAATGTCGCTAAATCAATTTCTGATGCAGATATAGAAATACAACGCGAAGCTTTAAAACAAGCTGAAGCAGCTAATCAAGCAAAAGTTGAAGAAGCGTTTGCTTTCTCTGAAGCTCAGTCGTTGAAAATTGAGCGTCTTGAAGAGGAAATTTCTTTGTTGAAGACTGACATGACTAGTGAAAAAGAATCTCATGATGAAGCTAGACACGCTTTAAATGAAGTGGAAAAAATGAATGTCGGTTTAACTAAAGACTTAGATCAATCAAATGAAAAAAATGCTGAATTAGCTGCTCTGGTTGCTGATCTGAAAGCTAAAAATAAAGTGGCTGAACAAAGCCTGGTTGCGTCAAAAGAACAGCAATCAAAAGAGATCGCTGATAAAGATAAAGAAATTAAGTCGTTAGATATGCAAGTGCATAAGCTTCAATCGTCTTTAGATAATGCTGTTAAGACTAAGGATGGGTTGAGATCAGATATTAAAGAGATGGCTATTGAGCTTAAATGTAGTGAAGCTCAAGCGGTTAAATTAAGTGCTTTATATGATTCTGCTGACAAGCAAATTAAAGCGCTGGATAGTAATATTAAAGCTGTTAAAGCAGATGCCAAGGCTGAGTTGGCGGAAGTTAAAAAAGAGCTGAAAGAATCGCTAAAGGAAGCTGTTGATGCAGGTAAAGAAGTTGCTAATTTACAAGGAAAGCTGGAAGTGTATGCTTTGAAAAATAAAGAAGTTATTAAGAACTAATGGTGTACTAGTTATGTACTTAACTAGTACTTTTATAGTCAGTCAGCCGCTAAAAAAAGCGGCTCAGCTCGGAGCTAGACTGACATGCTAAAGATCGTAACCAAGAGCTTTTTTATTCTAACACTTACTCTTGTTGTACAACAAAATTATTTTTAATGATCTTGACTTGCAGAGACTTGGTTTAAAGGGATTTTAAAAGCAGATATAAAGCCTGATATGTAGGGCAATCGCATTAAAATGACATTATATATTAATGGGTTACATTTTTTTCTCTCCGAGAAGAATTTTCAATAAATAATTATTATCCCACCCAGCATTTAATCGTTTTGTTTTTATGCCAACTTTTACTGTTTTTTCGTTTTTAATTAGGTTTAACTCGATCTTCCAGTTTTTAAATTTTTTACAGATTGACTCTCAAGAAATTCACCCGAAAGCTCGATAATTTAGTGAAGGAGTCGATTTTAGCCGGCCTAAATTTTTTCCAACCATATGCTTATCAGA
>JALSLS010000357.1 GCA_026988195.1 Methylomonas sp. | reverse complement strand
GTTTTCTGGACAAGCAATATTACAAGCCCTGCAACCAATACAACGATTAGCGTTAATGATAGGGTGCAATGATGCTGGTTGCATCATTCCATCTTGTACAGACTCTTCTAAAACTTTAACGGATTTTCGATGATCTCTCTCTTTATAGTAAAAATAAATTAATAAAATAATGACCATGGGTATTAAGTAAATACCCATCAGTATATTTTCTTGTACCGTCTCATTAACTATATTGTAATAACCTTGAAAATTCATATTACTTGAACCTGTTAAATCATTGCCCCAATCTTATAATCAAGCAATATTCAAGCCATTTAGGAGACCCAAGGGATTTGGCTCCGCATGATGCAAAACTGGGCTGCGAGTTTAAGACTGGACAATTTATAAACTGTAGAGTGGGCAATCTTTTCTGCCCACTCTACTTTTTACATGAAGGCCTGCTTCCGCTTTAAGTGGGTAGCTAAAAAGTGTAACCGAGCAATGAAAGATACCGTATTTTTATTCCAACTTACCTAAAAAAGAAAAAGATTGAGCTTTAATCAGACAATATATTTCATCATTTTTATTTAGCTCCAGCTCATGGAATGCTTTTGGTGTGATGTCGATTATGATAGGAGTACCTATATCAACTTGAAGGGCAACATAAGATATATTTTTTGTACAGCTGATGATTGTTCCTTTTACCTGGTTTTGTATCGAAATATGAGAGATATGATGTTTGGCAATAGATATTTCATTGGAACGGATTGATATATAGCAAACATCCCCTTTAACAAATTTATCTGTTAGTGGAAGTAGCAATATATTGCCTTGAGATTCAACGATGGTATGGCCTGACTCTATATCGTGCCCAATAACGTTAACGCTTAAGATATTTTCTAAGCCCATAGAGTTGGCAACACCTTTTACGGCTTCTGCCTTAATGACATCGTAAAAATGACCCGCCCCCAGAATGCGACCTTTATTAATAACCACTAGATGGTCTGTTAAATGCAATATTTCCTCTATGGAGTGACTAATATAGACCATGGGCAACTCAAGCTCATCTTTTACCCGTTTTAAAAAAGGTAAAATTTGACCTTTTAGCCCTTGATCCAACGAGGCAAGAGGCTCATCTAGTAACAAAAACTTAGGTGAAGCAAGTAATGCCCGCCCTAACCCTACACGCTGCTTTTCACCACCCGATAACTGTATAGGACTTTTTTTTAATAAATGACCTATTTCCAGTAAATCTATAATTTCTATTACTTCAAAACGGCGTTGTTTTTTGGGTGTGCGGTTATAACCGTAATGCAAGTTTTTTGTAACGGAAAGGTGAGGAAATAACTGGCTATCTTGAAATACCACCCCAACATCACGTTTATTGGGTGATAGGTTAATATTTCTTTTACTATCAAATAAATGTTTATTACCTAGTTTTAACCAGCCATTATCGGGGCGAGCTAAGCCAGCAACCATATTTAACAAAGTGCTTTTACCAGAGCCAGACGAGCCAAACAGTCCTGTCACAGGCTTATCTAGTGCGAAGCTTGCTTCGAGGTTAAAATTACCTCGTTGTAATTGAACATCAAGTGATAACATTATTTTTTTCCTAACCAGGTTGCTGCACGTTTTTCAATCAAACCGCTGAATAATAAGGCGCTTAATGCGATAACAATAGATATAACAAGTAGTCTTTGGGCAAACGCATCTCCATCAGGCACTTGAATATAGGTATAAATTGCTAAAGGTAAGGTGCGTGTTTCATCTTCTATATTACCGACAAAGGTAATGGTTGCACCAAACTCACCTAAGCTACGAGCAAAGGCCAAAATTGATCCAGTTATAATGCCTGGAATAGCTAAGGGCAAAGTCACGGTAAAAAAACAGTTAAGTGCGCTGGCTCCAAGGCTACGTGATGCCTGCTCCAGTTTAATATCAATCATCGAGATTGATAGCCGAATTGAGCGCACCATTAAGGGAAAGCTCATTAAGGCAGTTGCTAACACTGCTCCTTTCCAGCTAAAGGCAAGAGTAATATCAAATTGCTGATATAACCATTTACCTAAGAATCCTTGCCGCCCTAGCAGCAATAGTAGTAAATAACCTGTGACTACTGGAGGTAGAACTAAAGGTAAATGTAATACGCCATCAAGGAGTGATTTGCCATAAAAGTCATGCCGAGCTAATAACCAGCCCATAAAAATACCGGGAATTAGGATAATTCCAACACTCCATAAACTGATCTTTAAGGAGAGCATCATGGCAGAGTACTCTGCTGGAGAAAGATCAAACATAATTATTTTGTGCTAAACCCGTATTTGTTAAATACCGTAGTTGCTGCTGCTGAATTCAGATATTTGAGAAAAATGTCGGCTGATTTCTTTGCGGCCTTCAATTTGCTAACAGGATAAATAATGGGGCTGTGGCTGTGTTCAGGAAATTCGCCAATCTGGTCTACTTTAGCCGAGGAATAAGCATCAGTTGAATAAACAATGCCTGCTGCACACTCGCCACGCTCAACCAGGTTTAAAGCAGCCCGCACATCTTTAGTGCCAACTACCTGAGGTTTAATGTTTTTCCACCAGCCTAGTGTTATTAAAGCCTGTTTAGCATAAATCCCCACAGGGACGTGGTCTGGGTCACCAAGGCAAAGCTTGCCATTAATTTTGGCTGCTAGGTCATGTTTTTTAGTCATTGCTATCGCTATTTGTTGCCCTTTAGGCGTAATGAGTACGATTTTGTTGGTCAGTAATTGATGGCGTGTATCATTGATGATTAGCTGTTGTTTTTGCAAGTAGTCCATCCACTTTGGGCTGGCTGAGATAAAAATATCAGCAGGGGCTCCAGCATCTATTTGTTTAGCTAAGGTAGAGGACGAGGCAAAAGATACTTTTACTTTAATATCCGCTGTTGTCTGATTAAACTGCTTACAAATCTCAGTAATTGCATTACTGGTACTGGCCGCCGCATAAACTAATACTTTGTCAGTAGCAACCGCGGATGTTGCCAATAAAAAGTAGCAAAAAAGGAGAAAAAGAGGCTTTTTCAAGCTAAAACTATTTATCATAATTTAATTTATTTTACTGGAGCGTAATGTTGTTGCGGCCATCAAAAATAATATGCCAGCCATGATGAGCAGTGGTAACAGGCTTGTTTTTAACACAGGGGTTTCTGAAAATAATAGTGCAGCCCTACTGTTATTGACAACTAATGAAAGCGGGTTGAACTGGGCGACTACTGCTAACCAGTCAGGCATTTGCTTGCTGGGCACCAGTGCTGTACTGGTAAATAACATGGGCATATTGACCAGATGAACAAAGGTCGCCATATTTTCTTGTGAGCGTGCTTTTAATGCGATCCAGCAAGAGAGGCTACAAAAAGCGATACCAAAAAGTGCTAGGCTGATTATCATATGAAACAAAGGCCAGGCATTAAAGTGTAATTTTGCTCCTAAGGCCACCCCTAAAAGTAACACTAAACAAGCCTGAATAATCAGTCTGGACACGTCTGCGGAAATTTTCCCTCCCATAATAAGTGACTTAGGGGCTGGAGTAGCGATGATTCTAGCCAAAAAACGGTTTTGCATGTCACGGATTAATTCGATGCCTGACTGGGATGCGCCAAATAACACAGTCATGGAGCAAACACCAGGAACCAGAAAGTCCAGATACTGAATTTCGGGCGGCATTTCATCTAGGCTGTAACGTTGAAATAAAAAGCCAAAAAACAGCATCCACAATAAAGGCTGTACCAGAGAAAAAGTAAGGGCAACGGGGCGACGTATAGTTTTTATCCAGGTTCTTTTAAATACAGCTAGGATAACAAGGCAATAAAGTTTCAACGTGCTTTCCTTTTTTTCTTATTATTTTTTGCAACAGGCGCTGAAATATTGAACCCTGTCAAATTAAAGTAAGCATTTTCTAAGCTGGGTTCTTCCCACCTGCACTCAGCAACTGCTAGTTGATATTCCTGGAACAACTTTAGTATTGTTGCAAGGACTGAAGATTGATTGAAATCTTTTGTTTGTTCTATTTCTAGTCGTACTGTTTGGCCTTTAAATTGTATGTCTGCAGATGCAAAAAGTTGTTGCATGCTGTGTTTTATGTTGTCGTTTTGCTTTAGTTTTGAGGTTGTTTTTATGTATAAAACAGCTTTCGCATAACTGTGGATAATATTGTCCGCTGTATCATTTGCAATCAGACGACCTTTGTCAATTAATAGCACGCGAGTGCAGAATTGACGTACTGGCTCTAATTCATGACTAACAATAATAATACTATTGCCCTGTTGTTGATAGGATTGAATAAAATCCCAAAAAAAACTTTTACCCGCAGGATCCAGCGCACTAGTTGGCTCATCAAGTAACAATAATTTTGGTTGATGAATAACACCAATAGCTAAGTGCAATCGTTGTGCCTGTCCGCCTGAATAGGTTTTAACCCTTCTTGTTATGAACTCATCAAGTTCAAAAGTATCAATCAGTTTTTTTTGTCGCTGTTCAGCTATTTTTCCTGATAAGCCGTAAAGTGCAGAGAAATAACACAGCATTTCCTTACCTGTCATTTCAGGGTCTAGCGCTCTATCTTGATTGACATAGCTGATTAGTTTTTTTAATTTCTCAGTATTTTTTTGTGCGTTTAACTGAAAAATTTCGCTACTTCCCTGTTCTACTTCTAGGGTTCCAGCAATCACTTTTAATAAGGTTGATTTTCCCGAGCCATTTGCGCCGACAATACCGACTATTTCTCTCTCGGTAATCTTTAGGTTTATCGATTTGAGTGCAATAATTCCTTTAGGGTATGTTTTACAGATTCCTTGTAAATTAATTAAAGTGGCTGCTTGCATATAGGAGAGAGACCAGTATTTGTTAGCGAGACTCGATTTTAATGGCAAAAAAATATTGCTTGCTAATTAAGGGAGATAGAAAAATAAAAAGGCTAATCTAAAAGCTGTAACGCCATAAAGTACAGCCAACCTATTGAAAGCCCTTTTGTGTTTAGGAACCTGTATGGAATAACTTCCCGAAATTATAACGTAGGATTTTTGTTTCAGGTGGAATGAGATCATTCCATCTGGAGCAAAAAGACAAGTTAGAAATCGGGAAGTTGTTTCATGCACGTTCCTTACTATACTTCGCACGATCACGACCGCGCGAAGTATAGCTCTCTTATTATTTATTAATCATCAGCACGAACAATGGTTCCAACATGTTCACCATTAATGGCTGCTTTAATCAATTCAGGTTTAGTCCCATTTATAACTTGAAACTGCTTAACTAATCTAGATGTTTTTAAAATATCAACTAGCACTTCATCAAAAGGTAAGGTTTTAAGGTTACGTGCTTCTAATTCAGAAACAGTAATTTCAGGGATAAACTCAGCATTAGGGTTCTTTTTTGGGTCTGAATCATAAAGACCATCAACATCTTTAACCAATGTCACTGTTTTACAACCAAAACATTCAGCTAAAATTAAGCAACCAGCATCGGTTCTGTGTGGGGGAATACGACCAATACCTGGAGGGTGTTCCCAAAGTGAGTATGGAGGCACGCCATTAAAAATAACACCTGGTGCAGACTTGATGAACAAGGGTAATAAATGTCCAAAAATTTCAGGTGGAATCGCAACCACTCCATAAGGTGAAAGTAATGCTCCTAGCATGTGTGCATTACCTAGAGCATCCGTTACAGAAATTTGTGCAAGTGCGCCTGTTGGTAAGCCTAAGTCACAGCCAATTGAAAATACGTGTTTGCTACGTAAACCACCACCCACACCTAAAATTAACTTTTCAGATTCTAGTAACTCCCCTAAAGCTTCAACCACTGGGTAAGTCAACCCTCTACCTTTATCCATGATAGAGCTTGCACCGATTTTCACCACATGGGCATCAGGTAACATGCGAATAATAGGCGTTTCTACTTCGGTTGAAGCCTGAACCTTCTTATCAATAAGGCTTTCGCGCATCAGCACAGAGTTGAGATGATGGCGTTTGTCTGTTGTATTTGTCATTTTTTTTATAATTCTCTTTAATGCTTATGGTTTAAATCAATCAGAAATAAACTCTTTAAAAATATTATTCAGTTATCAAATAACATGATTAATCGGCGGTGATAATTGTTCCAACCTGTTCGCCGTTAAGTGCTTTTGTGATATTGCCAGGAATAAGACCATTGATAATTTGAATGTCTCGTCTGACTTCGGCATTTTTCATAAACTCAAGAACAGGAGGCTCAACAACTAAATCAGGTAAATCCATTTCTTGTAGCTCATTGACTGTAATTTTAGGGATGAATTTGGCATGCTTGTCTTTTTTAGGGTCAGAAGTATATAAACCATTTTCATCTTTAATATAAATCATTGAACGAGTACCAAACATCTCACTGATTAGGTAGGATCCACTGTCTGTTCTATGAGGTGGTAAACGACCAATTTCAGGGTTACGTTGCCAGAAAACATAGGGAGGCATACCAAAAAAGATTACAGCTTGACGCTCTGCAAGGTATAAAGGCAGTTGTGGGAACTGAATAGGCTCAATAAAAGGAATACCATGTTTAGCCATCATAAAATGAATCATTCTGGCGTTTTGCATACTGACGAATGTGCCCAACACACTAAGAACCCCCGTCGGCATACCAAGATCAACACCTACACTGTAGGCATGTCTAGCTCTAGTTCCTGCCCCCGTACCGATAATCATTTTATGGTGAGGTAGGTTTGCAACCAGCTCATCTAAAATAGGCAGTACCGCTACGCGACCACGGTCAATAATACTTTGTCCACCAATTTTAATAACATTAGCATTTGGAAGTACTTTAAATACAGGTTGTTCTGATGTTTGTGCCAGAAGTGATTTATCTGTCAGACTGCCACTTATTAAAGAGGCTCCAAGTTCAGTTAATAATTCATTGCTCATATTCTTTATATATTTAGTTTTTGTTGTAGTGATTAATTATATGGAAGTGTAATTGCATTTAATTGGTAGCTTTCTTCTGTCTCCAGTACTTGGTTTATGTTAGAAAATTTATCCTCTGCTCTTAAAATGAGCGTTTCTAGAATCTGTTGTTTTATAGTAGGTTCAATTATTTGACCTGCAATACCATCAACTTTTTTCCAAGAGTTTATAGATTCTATTGGGGAATGGCTTACTTGCCAGTGCGAAGCTGTGACAGGCTTAAGTCGCTTTCCACCCTGACTTTCAATAACCTCGAATAATTGATTGCGATTGCTTTGTCCGCTTTTTTCCTTAAGGCCGAACTCATTTAAAACCTTATGCATTTCTTTTCGCATAATGGCTTTCGCGGAATTTTTATCTCTTTTGACGTTGCCTAAAATTAAAATAGCGCCTTGCGTAGAGGACAAGTTTTGTAATTGATTTAATACATTTTGTTGGTCAAGTTGATGCATTGCCCGAGAGCTAAAAAAGACTGATACAGAGTTGTGATCTAGAGGCCATATTTTATTACCGTCTGTTTCTATCAAATTCGGGGCGCTTTTTAAATCTTTAAAACGTTTACGATAGACATCTAGCATCCCACTTGAAAGATCAATTCCAACATAAGGAATCGGAAGGTTTTGCAAATAAAACCCAATTTCACCTGTGCCTGCACCAATCTCTAAGAATTGCCCTGCAAGATAGGGTTTAATCATCTGTTCTAGGGCTAATGCAATATTTTTTGCGGTTTTAGCACCCAATCCCGTACGCTCGTCGTAAATATCAGCTTGATCGTTAAATTGCATGTCGTTATCTAAGGTTGAGTTAGTTGGTTTTTTGTTTCAGGTCTTTGTTTCAGGTCTTTGTTTTTTTGCTGCTCAGTTCTAGCTCGCTAACACACAAGGCTTCTGAGGTGTCGCTTCCTATATCAATCAACAGTAAACAAGATTCTGTATTGTTTTTTTTTCTGCAATATAGTTGATCAGTTGGTAGCCAGTGACTTGTTTAATTCCTGTTTCTGAACGTATTTCTTCAACCCCTTTACCATGAGATTTAGTCCATTTGTACACGGTGACGTGGCTACAATGTAAAACCCGGGCTATAGATCGAAAGTCAAGTCCTTGTAGATAAAGCACGAGTGCTTGTCGTTTAATATTTGCACTAAATCCTCTTTGGTCTACCGTGTACCGATACAGGCAATCTTTACATTTATATCTTTGTCTATTTCCGACGATGCCATCCTTTGTATACCCTTTCGAATGACATTTTGGGCAGTTTTTTACTAACGCTTCCATAGTTTCATGTTTTTAAAGTAATCACTCAGCATTCAGAAAAATATCAAAAAGAAGAAAGGACTGTAGTAACTATATTTAGTTAACGCCTCATTATTTATAAATGAGTACTCAACTCTCTTACTACCATGCCAAGCAATATAGATGCCAATATTAGTTTTGGGTTTGAGGTAAGCCAGTTTTTTTTGCTATTAATTAGCTGGAATATAGAGGGCTAGTGCACTTAATACACCAATCCCTCTCATTATATTTGTTATGTTTTATATAATGGTTTTGTATTTTAGTTATAAAAAACAAAAGATTACCAGCTTGGTAATCTACCTTATGGCACCGGAATATATCTAGAAATATAAATTCTATTCTTTCCTTGCAATATAAGTAATGCCTATATTATTGTTGTAAATTAAATATAGCTATGGAAGGAAGTGGTATTGAGGTTTGAATTAGCTTGAATAAAAATACTGATCACTCCCCATTTCACGATTTATTTTTAATCATGCTAGGCATATGACCTAATAAAGCAATATAAACAGGGCATATACCACAACCTCTAGGGCTGGTTTCATCGAGAAGTAACGCCCTAGGCTGTCGAAAAAATCTGTTTATGAGTCATATTATTCCCCTGGTTATTAGCTACAAAATAAAGAGAACTTATAGGATATGCTGAGGTACAAAGCGGCTGATTTCGACAGTCTAGTAACGCCCCCACTAAGGTACTAAGCGCACCTTTCTGTCTGATGCGTTTACGCTGCTTTCGCTTAACTTAATAGCAGTGAGCACAGGTTTTTCTGGGTATTTAGCCTGTGTCAATTTAGGTCTCGGCTAAGAGGGTGCAGGAATGATATGACTGTTAGCTAACTACTCTTAGAATCGAGGAGACTCCAATAAATTAGTTAAGAGCTTATTATTTAAAGGATTAATTTATATGATGGGCAATGGTAGATATATTTTGGCCTTCTACCTAGGAACCTGTCCGAGAATAGAAAACCTACTGCAGAAAAATCCCTTTTGACCATTTTTCCGTTCATTTTCGTTAAATAGCACATCTATTCGCCTCAAATGAACGAAAAAATGGTCAAAATAGCTTTCTCTCGTGACGGTTTCTATTCTCGAACAGGCTCCTAGTGAAAAATATTCGACTTAAACCTTTGTTGCTCTCAATATAGCCAAGTCGTTTCGCCTGACAAGCAGAGTACAAATCACTAATATAACAACTAATAAAGTTATTACAGTGCTCATGGAGAAAAAGCCAATAAAGCAGCCAATAACTAAAACTGAAACACTATATTGCAGTATTGCGTTAGACAGACCAAAAAACAGGTATTTTTTCCAGTTAAAAGTTAACCCAGTTTTATTCGCCTGCCCTTGAAGGGCAATACCCGCAGTGGCGCTCCATAAAAACATGCTTGATCCTGCGCAGATGCTTGCCGCATAAACGATATAGACCCAAGGACCAAATATTGATAATTGATCACTTTCTAGCTCAATAACCATTGGTAGCACAATAGCGGCTGCAGGCCCAGCTTGAAATAGACCACTGGCAAACAAAACAAGAAGTGACATTGCAAATAATAAATAGCTTGGATTGGCTATTTCCCTCACCAGATACTTGGACAAAATATCCAGCAAAGGAGATGAAGAAACCAGGGTGCCAATTAATAAAACTAATGAGGTAATTAATAGGGGTCTTAAGTCATATTTTGACACGACTAAGGCAATTAGTTTAGGTGGTGAAACGATTAGTGAGGCTATCAGCCCTACAATGGCTGTATAGTGAAAGCGCCATATATTAGGGTCTAACAAAGCCCATGAGATAAGCATCCCAGTAAAAACCATAATAAGTAGAATTGTGGTTTTTAAATCAACTCTAATATACTTATAATCTTGCATCATTGCTAGAATTCCAAGTTTAGCTTGCTGCTTGTGAGCTTTATTTTCATCATGAAAATCTTTTCTATACCAACTGTAATAAAGTGAAACTATGATTAAGGCAGTAAAAAAGAAGAAAGGTAGCGCATGAGTAATATAAGCTGAGAAAGAAATGGCTTGAGTATCCATTAGTAAGATCGCGGGCAAATCACCAATGGGCGTTGCCGCCCCCCCAAGGTTACACATGGAAACAACCAGTGACAGGCATACGATTTTTTGCTTGTCTGTCAGCCTGAGAGCAGTAAATAGAGTCGATATGATGGGGAATAATACAAATAATGCGGCAAGGTTATTTATTAGTGCGCTAATAATGAACATGCCCATTCCGCATAAAACAAGTACACTTATTTTGGAGCCTTTTGTTCTTCGAGCAAAATACAGCCCTGCCCGCTCAGGGCTTCTGGTTTTAATCAAAAGAAGAGAAAATATATCCAGACAGAATAAAATACAAAGTACGCCTACGGGATAGTTCGTTAGAACAGAGTCAAAACTAACTGTATCCGTAA
>JALSLS010000356.1 GCA_026988195.1 Methylomonas sp. | reverse complement strand
ATACAAGTTGTGAATTACCTGAAATTACAGGAAAAACCTGGTGCTTATCGGTTAATACATCCCAGGCTTCGCCAAAAGATATTATTAACAGGCCTAATCAAAAACCAATGTTAGAAAAAACCTTCCTAGTTAAAGAAAAGTCTATTGTTGTTTTTGAGAATACGGATAGCTAAACACTTGGCTTAACTGACTAAGAAACCAAGATTAAATTAAGAAACTTTATGTCATTAAGTCAAGAATAGGTAGGCCGGGTAAAACGATAGTGTGACCACTAGTTTAGCTGATTATTAGCTACAAAATAAGTAGAACTCATAGGGTGTGCTGAGGAACGAAGCGCATCAATAGCCATCGATGCGCCTCCTTTGCCCACCCTTGAAGCTTAACTTAATGGCAGTGAATGAGCGAGACAGGGGTTTCTCCCCTGTTTTGAGTGTTTCAACTAAGGGAGCTGGAAACAAATAATCATCCAATATTGGGCAGAATTTTTATTTGTATTCAGTCGTGTATCAATAGGCGCATAGTTAGCTACGATCGCAACCAGCTCCTGCTTTAAGCGACACCTGCACATCCATGTGCTTTGTAGCGGTTGCTATACAACTGACGACTAGAAGAACTTTAACGATTATTATGCTTTTAGTGCCAGCAAGATGTTATTTTTCCATATCCCTAAGTGGGATTGCTATTTTTATTGACTAGTAGCCGTACTTACCGAATTAGATAACATTGATTTCGATGTTTTAACAAATACATAAATTACGGTAACATACATTAAAGTATATGCTAGGTATGGTGGATAATATAAAGCCACCCGATCACTATATTCAAGCCAGTTTATATCAGGAAATTTATCTGATAAAAAATAAAAGCTACCATTTGAAATGACAAATGCTGTTGATGTTGCAATGGCTAAAACGGCAAACTGTTGTATTAATTCAGATGGTTTCAAGACTCTATTTGCACAATAACGACCCGCAAACCATAAACAGGCATAAGTTGGAATTAAGAATGCATAGGCTGGAGAAATGCAATAATCACTCACATTAAACTCCTTAATCGCAACATAGTCTATCAAAGCTGCTTCGACTAACAAAATCGCAAAAAAACGCCAGCCACTTACCCAGAACCCTGCAAAGAAGAATGCAGCTAATGATGCATCAGGTAATGAAATCATCCCTCCAAAATGATGAAATCGAGTAGCCAGCATTAATCCTATCAAAGCAACTGGCGTTCTAATTTGTTTTAAACTCATATTCATGGTTTTTCCTTTTTATTGATGTGTTTTTTCATATTGCCGCAAAAATATACTTCGCGCGGTCACGACTGCGGTTTTCTAACCGCTGAGTTTTTGCCAATAGCTGCGTTGCTGAAACAGTTGCGTAGCTTACTATGCGCCTGTTTCAGCGCCTTGCTATCGACAAAAATCAGCAGCTTATAAATTCCGCATCCGTGACCGCACGAAGTATAAGCATTCTATCAATAGATATAATTGATAGAAAAAAAGAAGTTTCTATCTGCGGTATTGTAGCCTTTATTCGTTTGATACTGGTCATTTAACAAATTGTTAAGCTTACCCTTGATAGTCCAGTTAGGGTTGATTTGATAAGCCGTTCGAATATCCCAAACGATAGCACCATGTAATTTGGTCGTGCCACTTAAACGATCGCCCGATACGTTAAGTGCAGAACCAATCGTTAGACTGTCAAAAAATTCTCTGGAAAGATCTAAACTTAGCAGCAATTGAGAGCGATTAGATAAACGTTGATTAGTTTTACGATCCCTTGGGCTTAGAGCACTACCATTTAAAGCGATATTCCAGTCATAAAGTTGTGTTGAAATTTCACCTTCAATACCATCAATTTGTGCACTATTGATGTTAGTAGGTTCCCATATTTCAAACCCGCCTGAGAATTTCCCAGTAGGTGCCCAGTCAATTAGATTATCAATATTAGTATGGAAAGCTCTAAGGCTGAATTGTCCCCATTGATATCGACCTTCCAAACCGACTTCAAATGTAGTAGATTCTTCTGGTTTCAAGCTAGAATTTCCTGCTCCAGGCCAGTATAAATCATTAAAAGTAGGTGCTTTATAACCGGTACTAAAGTTACCAATAAAATCTAGACCACTATTGAACAAGTCTACCCGAAAACCCACGCCACCAGTCACATGTGAGCCAAATTGTTCATCCTCATCACCTCTGACTGAGGCATTAAAATCAATTGCGTTGAACCAATTACCATAATACTCAGCAAAACCGCCAATATTGTAGCGAGTATTTTCATTATAGGATTGATGACTTTCAACTTGGTCATGTCTAAAATCTGAACCTATAACCACTTTATGGTTGTTATCCAAAGTAAAATTATTAATTAACCTTACTGTTCTACGCCGAGTATTGAAAAACGTGTTGTCATGATTTCTTGATTCATCTCTCGATTCACCAATGGATAAACTCGCTAGCCAATCCTGATTAACTTGAAAACTAGCAGAAGAACCTAAGTTTTGAATTACAAAATCATTAGAATCATTTGCAGAAAGGTTTCCAAACTGGTCATCAAATTGATTTTCGCCTTGTGACTTTAGAGCAAAAACCTCTAGACTGAGACTATTATCAAACTTATAACCAGCCCTTGCGTTAAAACTGGTATTTTCATAACCATCTCTATCATGATCATTCGATTCGGCAGAGGTTGCATTAAAACCTTCTGTAGTTATATGAGAAGCCCCAAAAGCATACCAAGCATTTTTAAAGTTTCCACTGACATTGCCACTGACTTTAGCTGTATCATATGAACCGCCGCCCAAATCGAGGGACACCGTAGGCTTGTTATCTTCCTTCTGCGAGCCTTTTCTAGTAAAAATCTGAATCACCCCGCCAATGGCTTCAGAACCGTATAGACTAGACTGTGAGCCTCTAACAATTTCAACACGCTCTATTTGGTCTATAGGTAATGATGAGAGTGGCGACAAACCTAAAGTAGCAGAGCCGATACGGACACCATCAATCAGCACTAAAACATGCTTGCTACTTGTTCCTCTAATAAAAACACTGGATGCTTTTCCTGCTCCACCACTTTCGGAAACATCGACTCCGGTCGCTTGTTTGAGTAAATCCGGTACATTTTGCACCTGTAGGCGCTCAATATCTTGCCGGGTAAAAACAGTACTCGCAACTGATAAACGATCTATGCTTTGATCCGTTCGAGTGGCCGTAACAACCATATTAGGAAGGTCTATAGATTCTTCAGCCTGAGCAGAAAATCCGAGAGTAGTAAGGAAAAAAAGAGATAAAGGGGGGGATATAAATAAATGTTTCATAATGTCCTATGCACCACCCGTGCAAACAAGGTTAAATTTGCAGGTGAGGACAGGAAACAAAATAGAACAGCGCATAAAGCCTTCCTATTCCGTAAGTAGCCCTCCGCTACGCCGAATAAAACTTTCGGGCAGGTTTCCGGGCTTATAAGTTGAAATAATCTAATACATCACCTTCCCATATCATTGATACAGTGGTAATTGATATATCTTAAACTTATCTACCGTTGCGGGGGCAGCGTTGGAATTGTTTCTTTACAGAAACGCACCGACTTCCCTTTTAACCTTTAAATAATTAATTGTTTAAAGGCACCAAAAAGTAAGGAGACGGATTATATAGGGTTAGCTAGATAAATCAAGTATTATAAAAAGGGAGTCTGTGATACTAATACTCAATGCTCTAGTTTTTAAATTTAGGAAAAATAAAAAAATAGCGATGGCAACTCGCAATAACCCTCATCACTCCTCGCTCTAGCAACACAAACGGAGCATGAGGAACGAAAAAAGCGACGAGAGCGAGTGGTTTCTATGCCACTGAATACAGGGTGTCGCGTGTTACGGGTTTAATTTACATCGATAAAGTATCCATCAAGTCAATCATAAACTCCATTTCATCATTTTCAACTTTTTCCCACGCATTAAAGTTTAAACTTTTAAGAACGCCTGCACCTTTTTCATCAGAATTCATTGCTACTAATGCACTTTGAAATTGTTCTTTTTTGTCTAATAACTTTGGACCAATCATTAATGAATGATGAATAACACTAATCTGACTTCTAACCAACACTCTAAGCTGCTTCTTGATCATTGAAGAAAGGTCATCATAGGCCTCTGCCAAAAAAATCCCCACATCAGCCTCCCCTCTTAACAAATGCTTTGCAACTAAAACATAAGTATCTGATGGCACTTCAATAATGTTAGTTGCATCCAGATCTGCAGGTTCTAACATAATCATTCCCATTAAATGTACATCGGGGTCATCAGTAAATGCTACTTTTATACCTTCAACCAAATGCGCAATATCTTCAACTGTGTTTTCTGCATTAACGGCAATAATAGATTCATCAGATTCACCTGCCGCTTTAACAAGCGGCTGAAAACCTTTTTCTCTTACCAGCATTGCCGCATCAAAAGGGTTGGCATAGATCAAATCAATTTGATCATTTTTAATAGCCTCCCTTTGAGTTTTAAAATCATTATACATTTCTAAATGAATACCAACCCCTGTCTGCTTTTGCATCCATGTATTAAAAATATACCACCCAGACAAATGGTCTGGAGTAAAATCTGGGCTTACTGTAAACATAAATGACATTGTAATCTCCGTCTTAAAACAAGGTTGGATAAAGCTTAATACATTCCTCTACTTTGGCTCTAGAAGGCTTTCTTCTGACCGAAGTATAGGCAACAAGTTTACCCTCTCTAATATTAGGAATAACAGTTGCTTTTACCCAGTAATAGCCACCATCTTTGCGTAAATTTTTGACAAACCCCTGCCATTTTTCACCTTTATTTACCGTATCCCACAAGTCTTTAAAAGCAGCGGGCGGCATATCGGGGTGACGAAGAATAGAATGCGGAGCTCCAATCAATTCTTCTTCTACAAATCCTGACATATCAATAAACGATTGGTTCACATGTGTGATAACGCCATCGGGAGTTGTTGTTGAAACAATGAGCTTACCATCAGGATAAGGGGTCTCAATTTTTGTATATAAAACCTTTCTGGAAATTGATTTATACAAATCGAGCGTAACCTCTTTATACTCACCCACAATATCTTCGGGTTTCATATCACTAATCATAAAAAACTCCTGTTTGCAGTTATGTATATATTTAAAGTAATTCGGTAATACTTTCAGCAGCCCGTTTAACATCCAGAAAAATAAGACCTAATTTAGCATTTGGTTTTGCCATTACGGTCAAGACAGCCTCATCTCCCGCATAAGTCATTAAAACATAACCATTATCACCTTTAATAAGCACTTGCTCTAAGCCTCCTCTATTCAGTTCTTGGGCTGTTCTATCGCCTAATGAGAGCATAGCAGCACTCATTGCGCCCACTCGATCTTCATCTAAACCTGCGGGTAATACCGACGCCATCATTAAACCATCTGTTGAGATAACACCTGAGGCTTCAATATCAGCCGAAGTACCATTTAGCTCGGTTAAAACTGATGTAAGCATATCTGCTCTCATAATAAACTCCTTATATTTTGTAAATATGTAATTTCTTTTTTATGTATATAATCATTAAATGATAATAAGGTAACTGGTATTAAATAACCTACCCAGATTGGGCAGAATTTCTGTTGTCGGTTGCCTAAGGAACGTACATGAAACAACTTCCCGATTTCTAAGTAGTTATTTGGCATATCGAATACTTAACGCCCAAATAAGCTCTACAAACTTTGTTTGATTAAAGTGAGGAATCCCAGCAATTGCAATAACAAAGCGATTATCACCAATAAATATTGGCCAAAAACCTACTTGGCTACTTCCAAAGGCATCAACAATTGCCCAAGCATGACTACCAATACCTAAGTTATTCATCAACAAACCAGAACGTCGTTTATGTACAGAAGCAATCTCGGCACTCAATGCCGATAACTCCTCAGCAACTTCATGAGGAAAACCTGTACACGCCAAGTAAAACCCTTGATCATCAGCCAACAAAACCTTTTCTGTTTCAGAAATATCTTTTAATAATTCGGGTAAAAGCTGTTCCAAAGACCCTTTTGGCGATTGAACCTGATTTTCGACACCTTGAACCCAGCCCAATTTTTGACAGTGACTCAGTAACTCTAATGCTTTATTTTCATTACCTTCAGCCATTAACCTCATCAAATTTTCAATATTTAAAGGGGGTGATTGCTTTTCTTGTAAAAGTTGTTTAATAAATTTTCTAGACTTTTCTTCATCAGGTGCTGCGGCTGCATAATAAGCCCCCACAGGTGTTGGATAAAGAAACAAGTTATCAACTAAAACATACTTACTCATACCTTATTCATCCTCCAAACCTGGGTCAAGCGAAAAAAGAAGCGCTTGAACCAATAAAGAAACATCATTCTTAACCCTTGCATCAACCGAAAACACAGCAGGTTTTAAGTTAAGCTCTTGTAATTTTTTATGATAATCATTAATACTCGGTTTACTACTCAAATCCATTTGGGTGACCCCTATTGCAACGCTGGTCTCTGAAATAAATCCACTAAATGAATCAAGAAAAAATTTCATATCCTGAAAGGGATCAGCTCTTGAATTGTCTAATAACAAAATCAACCCAATACCACCGACCGTTAAAATATCCCACATAAAATCAAAACGTTCTTGGCCTGGAGTCCCATATAAATGAATTTTTTCACCATCATCCAAATTCATAATCCCATAGTCCATAGCAACAGTTGTTGCTTTTTTCCTGTTTTTAGTCATATCAGTTGCTGTTGAATCAGTTTTAATGGGAGGCACATCACTGATTGAATCGATCGCTGTTGTTTTACCTGCACCTACAGGGCCTGTAAAAATAATTTTATATTGACTCATATTGTTTTAAATTCCCTATCCACGTAATCGACTCAGTATTCGACTTAACAAACCTTTAGTTTTGCTTGGTTTCACTTCTGGGGCTGCTATTAATTCATCCACTTGGCGGCGTGCTTGCCCTACAAGACCTAGTACATTTGCAGCACTAATAAACACAAAAACATACTGTGGTTTAATGCTTAAAACTTTTGCAATATTCATTGCCGTTCTAGGCTCCTCAATTAATAATGCAGCTATTCTCATAGCGTGTGGCGTTACAACTAACCGAGTAAAGTTAGGCCACTGTACTAGATAAACAGGTTTATTAATATCTAAGTTATCTGGGTACCTGCCTTTAGATGTCCAAACAGCTAACTTCCAAAGAAAATGATCAATATCATAAAATCCTTCCATTTTGTTATTTAAACTAGATACATCTTGGTCAATTGGGCTTAATGACATGCTTTTTGCCCCATTATTTTTAATGGCTAACCCAGCAAATGCTCTTAATTGCTTATCCTCAGCATCTAGCCAAACTTCATGAGTGTTTGGAAATATGATTAATGGTTTCCAGCTAGAGTTTAACTTTAAAACCCTATTATTTGCCTTACAAGCTTTAAGGGCTGATTGAACATAGCCTAAGAAATAACTTTTAGGGTTATATGATGCCTTTAAAACCTGTTCAGAATCTGAAAAATCAACACCCTCAATATTACCTATATAGGCTGAAAAGTTGCTTTCTGTTAAATCTCTTGCGGTGCGGTGCTTTGAAACCTTGTTTTTTTCTTCATTGTCTATATGTTTAGTTGCAGCTTGTTTTCTTTCAGCAACCTCTTCTATAGTTTTCTTCACAGGTGCAGGATCTAATGCTTCTGAAACTACCTTTATTGGTGTTACTTTATTTTTTTTTGATCTAGCTCCAAGGCTTTCCTTAGCTAACTTTAATGCAGCTATAATGTCATTCATTTTAACTGGCTTTTTTACGTATATAGTTCCTTCTAATCGGATCTCCTCTAATGAAAGGATAATAATAGGCCTTGTAGGGGTTTTACTTTGTAGCTGATCGAGCAACTCTCTGGCTTTGATATGGTCAGCATCAAGCAAGTCAATCTCTGCCTCAGTCTCATTAACTACAGTAGCAAGTCCTTTACAAGGGCCTTTAAGATATAAAGACATCATTTTATAGCTACGTTGATCCATTCCATAAAGCGCAACTTTTAACGAAGTCTGGTTTTTATTTTTCATTGCTTTTCCTTGCAAAGTAATCTGCTAATTGCTGCCATTCAATTGACTCGTCCCATTGTTTTTCTGCTAACTTATTTCGTATTTTTTTAAAAGCTTGAATATCATTTGTTTGTTTCAATATTTCTAACAATTCAAACTGCAGGTCTTGTCTTTCAGGTGTTTCTAATATAGCTTCTTCAAGTGTTTTTAGTGCAGAGTCAAGCTGACTATATTCTATATAATCTCTGGCTAAACTTAATGGATCATACCCATCAGTGACAGAGCTCTTTTTCTCTATAAGTAATGTATGGCCGTCAATAACTCCCGTTGTGCAGACACAATACTTATTATTCAAAAATAAAATATTATTTTGATTTTTAAAGTATGTCTCTAACGCCTTAATCTCTACTTCCGTTAGCAAAGACTGAGTTGCCTTAACCATTCGATTGCTCAAGGCTAATCCTTTCCCATCCAGTACGCATAATATATCTATTAGCGCAGCATAGAGCTGTTCGTGCATGCCTAGACGATAACTAAAATAAATTCTTTGTATATGAAATATTAACTTTGTAGGTTTTCTTAATATTTTATAAACAATTTGTTGATATAAATAATCATTTGAAGGGTTTTCAGTCACCCACAACTGTTCTTCAACAATAAATTTATCGTTAGAATCTACAAAATCAGGAAGAGGCTTATCATCGTTAATAAACATTGAATAACTATATTAATCTTAGAAGTGATTACTACTAAGCGTAGACCTAAGTTCTATTTTGTCTAGTTTTCTGGAAAAACAATATAAAACTTATGGTAAACAGAGTTGATTAAAAACCATAGTTAACTGTTATCTATCAATTTAATACCAAAACATCTAACGAATATAATATGTATTCAGCACCCTTTCATAACTTTACCCACATTGGTATTATTGTGAGCAAGTAGGTATATTAATTATTTAAATCTAAAAATATTTTAAAATGTGACGGTTAGCAAAAAATAAGAATGGTTTTGCTTCTATGCTTAATTCAAAGATAAACACAGCACAGTTATTCATTATGAAAATTAATCTAATAGTAAGCTCCATACTCGGAATTAGCATTATGGGAGGCTTGTTATATAAACAACATAGCGCCAGTTTAGCGCCCTCCCCTGTAAATATTGTTAAAGCAACTAATGGCTCTCAGTTTACACCTAAAAAAATAACAAATATTATAGCTAACAGGCAATGGCAAACAGTAGGTGAGAATACTCACCCAATTCAGAGCTTACCCGATGAAGTTCAAGTGGCTCATATTAAAACTCAAAGCAATGCTTTCGACCAATTGCAAAAGGGTGAAAAAATTACTCTTTATATTCCTCAAGAAAATCAAAGTTACATTGGAACGGTAGAAAAAAATCATTCTCAATTTGGGGGGCAAGTTCAAGTTTCAACAGGCTCTATTGAAAACGGACAAGCTTTCTCATCATTCACAGTAACCAAAGGACCAGAATTAACCTTAGTCATGGTCGCAACAGGCGAAAAAGTTTTTCAAATAGAAATTGATAATAAAACAGGAGCTGGCACAGTCATAAATGACCAGTCTTTAGATTTTTTCAGAAAACATGATGATGGTCAGGTCACACCACCCGAAGGCATCTCATGAAAACATTAACTCACTCATATACAAATATAATGAACAAGAAATCACAACTGTTTGCGGCAACAGCATTTATTATAAGCAGCCTATTTAGCGGTATAAGTTTCGCTGAAATACATACCATTGATTTATTAGTTTTACATCCACCAAAAAGTGTTTTAAATACAGATATTATCACCCGTGTTGCCAGTATGGAACACTATGCCAATAAGGCATTAGAAAATAGCCATGCCAACATACGCTTTCGTGTGGTAAAAATTGAAGTAATTAACATTCCAAACCCTAAAACGGATGGCGCTACTTTAAACGCTTTAAAAAACAATCAAAAAGCTCGTGAATTACGCGCTAAATATGGTGCTGATTTAGTCACCATGATTACCCCTACCGGCCCTTACTGTGGTGTTGGTTATGTTGTAGGTGGATATAATAATACTATCTATCCTGGACATAAAAATTATGGGTTTAATGTCGTTGCTGACCGTTGTATCTCTTCTTTTGCCCATGAATTAGGGCATAACCTAGGCCTTGGGCACTCAGCTAAACAAGGCAGTACCGGGGGCTTATATAAATGGGGCCGTGGGCATGGAGAGCAAAATGATTTTGTGACTACCATGGCTTATACCAGTGCCTATAATGCGCGACGGATACAAGTCTTTTCCAACCCTGAAATAACAACATGCCATGGCTTGAAATGTGGAAAACCTATAAATCATAGTGATGGGGCGCATGCAACTAAAGCTGTTAGTGTTTCTGGCCCTCAAATTGCTGCCTGGTTTGAAAGTAGAGAAATAGTAGAGTCAATTAACTTACCACCCAATGCCATAGAAGATTATGCCCTTACCCGCTCTAATGAGGCAATTGAAATAGCCGTGCTGGCTAATGATGTTGACCCTGAAAATGATACCCTAACACTCATTTCTGTCGATGCAGCTAAACACGGTAATACATCCTTTTCGAATGGAAAAATAAACTATATTCCAGAGC
>JALSLS010000355.1 GCA_026988195.1 Methylomonas sp. | reverse complement strand
TTACAAGCCTTTCTAATATGGTGCCTCGGGCCGGAATCGAACCGGCACGGTGTTGCCACCGCGGGATTTTAAGTCCCGTGCGTCTACCAGTTTCGCCACCGAGGCATTGCTGATGTACTAGCAGAGCTCGCTATTATAGGGGGGCTTAATTAAAATTTCTAGCTTTATTTAATTTTTTTTTATAAAAATAAAACTTTATATTTATAATCAGCACCTTACAACCATCATAACAACGTCCTATTATTATATTTCTGCTTCATAAAGGTACAACTCCGCCAAACAAAATACCAATAGGGCAGCTATATAGAGCCGAAATTCATTATCGATAACTTAAAATGTAATCGTTCAGTCCCTCTCTTTGGAAAAGAGAGATTGAGGGAGGTTTGGTTTTATTAGACAAATCCCCCTCAATCCCCCTTTTTCAAAGGGGGAAGTGAACGGTTACTTTAAAATGGTGTGTAGAGAGAGCATCCTAAAAGACCTGAAGTCAGAACTATTTCAAAAAATGCTATTATTTTACTCCGAAACCTAGCCAAAACACTTCAATATGAAATATCTGTCACTTATCCTGCTATTAATCTTTTCAATTAATACCGCCTATGCACAAGATAAACTTGAGCTTCCTATCGCTACCTTTTCATCAGGCGACTTAACAGAATGGAAAAGCAAGTTATTTTCTGGCACTACACGTTATAAAATCGTCCCTATTGATAACAGCCTAGCTTTACGCGCTGAAAGCGATTCCAGCGCATCTGGCTTATATAAAGAACAGCGTATTGATTTACATAAAACACCTTTCTTAAACTGGCGTTGGCGTATTGATACCCCCTTAAAAGGCTTAAACGAACAAAGTAAATCAGGGGATGATTTTAGCGCTAGAATTTATATTGTCGTCAGTGGTGGCTGGTTTTTTTGGAACAGCAAAGCCATAAACTATGTATGGGCTGGAAACACAGCCAAAGGTACCGTTTGGCCAAATGCTTTTGTTGGCAAAAACGCTATGATGGTTGCAGTACGTTCTAATACTGACGCAACACATACTTGGTACCCAGAAAAACGCAATATCCTAAATGATTTAAAAAATCTATTTGGTAGCGATATCCGTTATATTGATGCTGTTGCACTGATGACTGATACCGATAATTCCAAGCGCAATACAGTGGCTTATTACGGTGACATTTATTTTAGTGCTGAGTAGACAATTGCTCAGAATGAGTATCCACTCCTTCTATTTCAATATCATGGGCTATGCCATGTAATGAACTGATAACCAAAACCCCTGCTGTGATCAATGCAATCTGCTGTAAAGATGTTTTCATATCTGTTTTTTTATGCAGCGATGGAATTAAATCGGCAACCGCTATATAAATAAAACTTGATGACGCTAAGGCTAAAAAGAAGGGCAAAACATCATGTAAGTCCTCCAAACTATAATAAGCTAAGACCCCGCCAATAACCGTAGTGCAACTTGCCAGCACATTATAAAATAAGGCTTTTGATTTGCTGTACCCACTTTGTAACAAGATAGCAAAATCGCCCACTTCCTGAGGGATCTCATGCGCGGCAACCGCTAGACTTGTGACTATCCCTAACTTTACATCAGTTAAAAATGCTGCCGCAATTAATACTCCATCAACAAAGTTATGAATACTGTCACCAATAATAATAATGGTTCCTGCTGATTTATGTCCATGGTTATGAGAACCACCCGCATTATCATGCAAATCTTCACTATGTGCCTCACAAGATCCAGAGTGACAATGACGCCAAATCAATAACTTTTCTAACACAAAGAAACCAAGAATTCCTGCAAGAATGGTTCCCGATAACATTTGAAACTGACTATGATGAACTTCTTCAAAGGCATGAGGAATTAACCCCCAGAAAGCAACCGCTAACAAAGCACCAATAGCAAAACTAATTCCATGGGGTAATACTTTTGTCTGAAGATTGTCAGGCAACAATAAAAAAACACCTGCAGCTAAAACACTTAATACGCCGCCTATTGCAGTAAATATGATAATTAATATCAATAATTCCAAGGTCAATCTCTCCAAATGAGTGAGGCCATTCGGCCTGTTTCGCCATCGCGACGATATGAATAAAACCGCTGTTTATCTGTGACGGTACAAAAACCGCCCCCATAAACTTGGGTTATGCCTAGCATAGCCAGTTCAATAGTGGCTAGCTGATAAATATCGGCTAAATATTTATCTTCGCTTATTTGTTTAAATGCGCTACCAAACTTGTTTAATTTGGTCACAAAAGATGATTTAACCTCACCTCCGACTTCAAAACAATCTGGGCCAATAGCGGGGCCTAGCCAAGCCATCACCTTATCAGCTTTAAATAGAGCAATTGTATTGCCAATAATACCTGCCAATAACCCCCGCCAGCCTGCATGAATAGCCGCTATCTCAGAGCCATCATAACTTGCTAATAAAATAGGAAGGCAATCAGCTGTCATTACCACGCTTACCACCCTCGCTTGGTCGGTATAACTTGCATCAGCTTGTGCTAGTACAGCACTTTTATCTATTTTAATAGCGCGGTTACTATGTGTTTGCTGTAGCCAAACCGGATTTGAGGGCAGTTTAAGCATTTTCACTATCTTTTTACGATTTATCTCTACAAGCTCAGCATCATCGTTAACATGCAAGGCTGGGTTAAGACTGTGAAATGGATGCTGACTGAAACCACCGGCTCGCAAAGTAACTGCAGCATGTATATTGGCTTTAACAGGCCAGTCAGGTTCAATCCAGGTCATTTTTCTCAATAGCATGAATCAGCTTAACCATATCTTCTGGCATCTCTAATTCCCATTCGCAATATTCATCTGTTTCTGGATGTTGCAAGCCTAATTTTGTAGCATGCAGTGCTTGGCGCTTAAAATTCCTTAACACCTCTTCAAGCTCTTCACTGCAATTAGCGGGCATTTGAAATCGCCCCCCATAAACAGGGTCACCAACCAAAGGATATCCGACATAAGCCATATGAACCCTGATCTGATGTGTTCTTCCTGTTTCTAATTTAACCCTGATCAAGGTATTTTTCTTTAATCGCTGCTCCAAACGGTAATGCGTTACTGCATGCTTCCCATCATCTCTGACTGTATGCTTTATACGATCAGCAGGGTGCCGCCCCAAAGGCTCATCAACAGTCCCCCCTGCGGTCATCCAGCCTCTCACTAAAGCTAAATATTCTCGTGTGATGGTTCTTTCCTGTAATTGTGTTGATAAACTATTGTGCGCTTTTAAGGTTTTAGCGACCATTAATAGCCCACTGGTATCTTTATCTAGCCGGTGAACAATACCCGCCCGTGGTAAAGTTTTTAAAGCAGGCTGATGATTTAGCAGTGCATTCACTAAGGTACCTTGCCAATTTCCAACCGCTGGATGAACCACAAGACCGGCAGGTTTATTAACAATAAGCAAAGTCTCATCTTCAAACACAATCTCTAATGGAATATCTTCAGCTTCATATACTAAAACTTCCTCTGCTTCAGCATCAAGCTGTATGTCCTCGCCACCATCAACCTTATCTTTTGCTTTAAGGGATAGTTGATTTACAGTAACGCGCCCTGCTTTAATCCAAATCTGTAATTTACTTCTAGAGTAGTCGGGAAACATTTCAGCTAAGCATTGATCAAGGCGCATGCCAGCCATTTCGTCGGGTATTTTTGCTGTTAATATAGCCATATTGCCGTTAAATTTAAGTTATACTCGCGTTCTATTGAAAAATAAGCACAGCTTGTTTTAACATTTGAACGAGAAAACCCTCAATCTTACAACGTGTAGCTAACTATATGCGATCATTTTTATTAAATTTTTTAATTTTTTTAAGTTTAACCGTTTCATTGCAAGGCTGTGAAACCCTAAACAACTCAAAACCTGATGAGTTTGCCAACTTAGATGCAAAAGGCCTCCACCAGAAAGCAAAGGCGGCAATGGATGCTGAAAATTATCAAAAAGCAATAAAACTATATGAAACGCTAGAAGCAAGATACCCTTTTGGTGATTATGCAGCTCAAACCCAATTAAATATTGCTTTTGCTTATTATAAAAATGATGATCCAGAGACGGCTATTGCTTCAGCAGATAGGTTTATTAAAATCCACCCAAGACATCCTAATGTTGATTATGCCTATTATCTAAAAGGGCTAATTAACTTTAACCGAAGCATCGGTTTTCTTGAGCGCTTTTTACCAACAGATTCATCACAACGTAACCCGACTAATGTAAAAGAGGCTTATGCTAATTTTGAGCTATTAACACGTCGTTTTCCAAATAGTAAATATACACCTGACGCCAAACAACGCATGATAGCTCTTAGAAACAACCTAGCCATGTATGAAGTCCATGTCGCGCGTTTTTACTTAAAGCGTAAAGCTTACATTGCTGCAGCAAATCGGGGCAGTTATGTTATAAAAGAGTTTCAAAGAACGCCCGCGGTACCTCATGCTTTACGAGTAATGGAACAAGCTTATACAAAAATGGGGCTACACGTTTTAGCGGCTGATGCAAAACGGGTATACCAACAAAATTATGCTGATGGCTTACCCGAGACAGAATTCAAAGAAACAACATTTATTCATCGAGTTTGGAGTTTTTTTGGTTTCGACCAATAAGGGAGATGGATATTGGCATTTTTCCACCCACTGCCATTAAGTTAACGCAGCGATTTGCATAGGATGTGCTGAGGTACGAAGCGCATCTTTCGGAATGATGCGCTTAACGTAATGGCAGAGACCTAGAGACCCTAAAGCACGGCGCCCCATATTTATTTAAAAAAGTTCCGTGGCCTAACGCCTATTATTAATAAAGATAGGGCATAAACTCCGCCACCCAGCGTAACCCACAACATTAGATTTAAACTTCTATCTAAAGCTCCCCATGCAGACCACTGATCTGTATCGACACAAACATATAAAAACAACGCCATTATTTCATTCGCAAAAATAATTTTAACCATAAAATTTAACCAGTTTTTACCTGGCTTATACACGCTTTCTTTTAATAACTTAGTTAATAAAAGAGTGGCATTAAAAAAAGCACCTAAAGAAGTTGCTAATGCTAGTCCCGCATGCCCCAATGGAAAGACCAAAACAATATTCATTCCCATATTCGCTACCATGGCATAAATACCAATACGTACTGGGGTTTTCATATCCTTACGAGAAGTGAATCCAGGCACTAAAACTTTAACTAAAATAAAACCAAGCAAGCCAATCGAGTACGCCATTAAGCTTTGCCCAGCCAAGCGCACATCATTATCCCCAAAGGCTTCATATTGAAAAAGTGTAGACAACATCGGTTCAGCGAGCATTAACACGCCAATTGAGGCAGGAGTACCAATCAATAAAACTAGCTTTAAAGCCCAGTCTAGTGATTTAGAAAACTCTGTAGAATTGTCAGCTGAATGGCTTTTAGAAAGGCTTGGTAATATTACTGTTGCCAAGGCTATACCAAATATCCCTAAGGGAAATTCAACCAACCTGTCTGAATAATACAACCAAGACACACTACCTGCTACCAGAAAAGAAGCAATCAAGGTGTCTAACAGTAGATTTATTTGGGTAATAGACACCCCAAAAATAGCGGGAGCCATTAACTTTAAAATACGCTTTACCCCTGAATCTTTAAACCCCCATTTTAAATTCGGTAGCAGTCCTAGCTTATAGAGCGCGGGAAACTGAAATAACAACTGCACAATACCCGCTGCAAAAACCCCCCAAGCTAATGCAACAATAGGGTCATCCATTAACGGTGACAACCATATGGCAGCGGTAATCATACAAATATTTAAAAACACGGGGGTAAAGGCTGGAACCGCAAACTTACCATGTGAATTTAAAATGCCACCCGCAAAGGCAACAGAAGAAATAAAAAACAAGTATGGAAAGGTGATGCGTAACATTTGCACAGCCAGCTCATACTGCTTACCTTCATGACTAAACCCTGGCGCAAAAAGGGTAATCAATATCGGCGCAGCAATAACGCCAATAATAGTCACTATAAATAAAATAACGGCCAGGCTACCTGCCGTTCTATCTATAAAGAGTTTTAAGGCCTCTTTACTGCCTTGCTCTTTATAATCCGATAATACAGGGACAAAAGCTTGTGAAAAAGCACCTTCAGCAAATAAACGGCGTAAAAAGTTGGGGATTTTAAAGGCTACAAAAAAAGCATCCGTTCCCGAGTCAATACCAAAAATTCGGGCAAACAGCATATCCCTAATAAAACCAAGAATGCGTGATATCATCGTCATACTACTGACAATAGCGGTTGATTTAAAAAGTTGCTTACTCAAGATTACGTATCAAATTTAGTTAATTAGTGTTGACAATCATATCATTTGCAAACATAATACGCGGTTCTTATTTAACACAGAATTATTTTGTAATATGGCTAATACAGCACAAGCTAAAAAAAGAGCGCGTCAGGCAGAAAAAAGCCGTATACGCAATGCAGGACAACGTAGTAACTTACGTACTTTTGTCAAAAAAGTAATCGCAGCGATTTCAACTGGTGATAAAGAACAAGCACAAGTAGCTTACAAAACAGTCTCCTCTGTTTTTGATGCTGCCGTCACTAAAGGTATTATTCATAAGAATAAAGCTGCACGTAGCAAAAGTCGCTTGAACTCTAAAGTTCGCGCAATGGCTTAATAGCTAAAAATTTTTAAAAAAGGCCGGCTTATCTTAGATAAGCCGGCCTTTTTTATGCCTTAAGAAAATGAACTGGCAAAAGTTAACAGGTTTTTACTACGCTTTAAAACATAAAATAGTCAAACCTTTCCCCTCTGCTTCAGCATACACTTCCGGTGGCTTTATTTCTGCAATGAGCTGATAGCTCGGTGCAAGTTCCTGCATATGCTCTAATAAAAAGCCTCTCCCTAATTCAGGTGCATTCAAACACAACATAAGCATGCTATTAGCAGCCATAAAGGTATTGAGTCGGCGTAAAATTTTTGGGTAATCTTTTTCTATATCAACACTGCCTTTTTGAAAAGTGGGGGGATCACAAATTAATAAATCAAATGGACCACGTTTTTTTAACCGTCCAAATGATTTAAAAATATTGAGTTTTTCAAAGCTAACCACATCACATGATTGCTGATTCAAGCGATGATTATCCCTTCCCACATTTAACGCAGGGCTACTCATATCAACATTGAGTACCGATTTAGCCAGACCGGCAATCGCCGCAACTGAAAATCCGCAGGTATATGAGAATAAATTAAGCACTCGTTTATTTTTACTCTGAGATTGCACCCAGTCACGCCCATTTTTCATATCCAGAAACAAGCCAGTATTACGCGCCTGCCCTAAACTGATATTGAACTGTAAATTAGACTCTGTAATCACAAGCTGTTGAATAATTTCACCTTTAATCACATCAATAGGCCCTGACAATTCATATCGGTGCTGTAGCTGCACACTTTTACACCCAGGAAACAGTAGTAATAACTTATCCGCCAGCGCTTCAATTTCTGAACTTGGCTCGGGAGCAAACAAGGTAATCAAAAGTACCGGAGGCAACCAGTCAATAGTGACATGGTTTAATCCCTCATAGGCATGACCTCGACCATGAAACAGCCTCTGAGCCTGCAAAAGGTCTTTCTCTGTAATAGCTGTTTTTAGATACTTAGGAATATCAGATAATCCAGACACAAAACTTCTCTTAAAATAAAAAGCATAGTTTACACCACGCCCCTCTCAAAGCATGTTGATTCTTCGTTTAAAATGGCTGTTAATTAACAGCCATGAGCTGAAGCCTGTATTAAAATGACGAGACACCAAAAATATTGAGTTAGTAAGAGCTCAAGCCCTTTAATTGCTTTAATTGATCGATGCTATAGACTAAACTATCATTTAAAACAGAAATGATAGGCTTCCACCTCATCTAAATTATCTTTTCAAGCGATTTTAAACTCGATTACCCTACAACAACAAGAGAAAACACTTCAATTCTCTTGATTTTATTATATAATTATTAATATATGGCCTTTTTAAAGCATGGTAATAACCTTTAAATAACAAAAAGAGTATTAAAATACATGAGTAGTGTAAAAGATCAATTGCTTAAACTTCAAATAGAGCAGTTAGAACATGATGAATTCTTCCATAAGGAGATTACACGACTTAGTATTCATCAACGTCTAAACCACATGGCTCTTCATTTCTCAAAATATTCAGGAAAAATTTGTGACTGTATTTTAAACAATCCTAATAATAATGAGCTAAAAAAAATTATAATTGACTCCTTTATCATTTCAACTACTTGCGCCAATACACTAAATATCTTGTTGTCAGATAAAATACAGATAGCAGGAGAGAATCAGTGTAATGAAATTAGTCAACTAGGAGAAAAAATTTCGCAAAAACTCATGATTAATAATGAAGACCCTTTATGGTTGGTAAAAACATTTCCTATTATAACGGGTGAATTAGCAAAAGCTTGCGAATCAGTTGATCATCTAGAGGCTTTTGCGTATAGGGAGTCAATTGCTGACTGTGTAGTAAAAATCAGTTCTCTTATGCTAGTAGCATCCTATCACTTAAAAATTGATTTGATTTTAGAAGTATCATTACGCCTTACAGAAGTTAAGAAAAAATCAATTTTTTTCAACCATTACCTGACACGCTAGGTCAAAAGGTTTTTATATGACATTTTGGAGTAGTCAAACACTTGCAGAAAAATTACCTACACTAATTTCACCGTGTGACCCCAATAGGATAGAGCAAGCTTCTTACACATTAAGAATAGGTAAAGAAATTTTTGTCACTAAAGACCAGCATAATAATGACAGTCACCACACTAAAAGAACATTAAGTGAAAAACAAGCTTTTGTTATTCCCTCTGGACAGTTTGCTTTTTTATTGACAGATGAAACCGTTACTGTTCCAAAAGATGCCATTGCCTTTATTTCTATGAAAGCAGGGTTCAAGTACAAAGGACTTATTAATATTTCTGGGTTCCACGTAGATCCTGGCTTTAAAGGGAAGTTGTTATTTTCAGTTTATAATGCAGGGCCTAGTCCTATTCACCTAGAGCATAAAGCAGATTGTTTTTTAATTTGGTATTCTAACTTAGATGAGCTTGATTCAAAACCAAGAACTAAACAAGGATTTTCTGAGTTCCCATTAGAAATTTTGAATAAGATTCCAGAAAATGAAATTTATTCAATGCGAACGCTTACAACAAAGATACTATCTATTGAAAACCAACATAATTCAATTTTACATTGGATTGGGTTTATTAAGTGGACAGGAAGAATCCTCTTAGGGTTTATCATTATTGCAACATCTTTCATAATATCTAAAAAAGATACTATAAATGATTACTACAAAGCTCTTAATACTATAGTTTACGAACAGAAGCAGCCAACCTACAAAATAAACAGTAATACAAAAACTAAAAACGATGTAAACATAATAAGTGATAAAAACAACTGAAATTTATAATTTATATTGGAAGTTTGCTGCAGAACGTCAAAATATTTTTTTAAACCGGCTAAATGGCAAAACTAACGATCTAACTAACGACCCTATTCTAAAAAAATACCGATTTACAAATGCCTACCGCGCATCAGATCGAGTTAGCCAGTTTCTTATTCGTCATGTTATTTATTCTGGTGATCAATCACCTCAAGAAATTTTCTTTCGTACAATTCTCTTTCGTTTTTTTAATCGTATATCAACTTGGACAAAATTAACTAATGAACTAAATCACATTAGTTATTCTAATTACGATTTTCGTTTGTATGATGAAATATTGAGTACCGCTATTAGTGATGGCAATAAAATATATTCAGCGGCATATATTATGCCTTGTGGAATTAAGGAGTTTGGGTTTCCGAGAAAACATCAAAATAACTTAAAGTTACTAGAACTAATGATGATGGAAAATGTTCCTGAAAAAATTGCAGGAATAAATAATCTTGAGAAAGTTTTTACTATTTTAAAGAGCTACCCAACACTGGGAAACTTCCTTTCATATCAATATGCTATTGACTTGGCATATAGTAACCTTAACTGTGGACTGGAAAGTGACTTTATTGTTGCTGGACCAGGTGCATTGAGAGGCATAACGAAATGCTTTAGTAATATAGATAAAAAGACTCCTAACGAAATTATTCAATATGTTACTGAACGTCAAGATAAAGAGTTTGCTTGTAGAAATATTGACTTCAAAAATTTATTTGGTCGTCCTTTACAGTTGATAGATTGTCAAAATATTTTTTGTGAAATAGACAAATATGCGCGAGCTTCTAACCCTGAGTTAGCGGTTGGAGGAAGAACAAGAATCAAACAAAAATTTTCTCTAAATAAAGAAAGGTTAAGTTTGTATTATCCTGAAAAGTGGGAAATAAACCAAAACATTCCAAAAGAGTACAAAACCTAAAGTGTATACGCTGAAAATAAAACTTGCTACAACTTTTAAGCTCTTATAACTTGGCAGCCAACTTGCCTTTATTCTTCTGATGAAAAGTTCACCTTGCTGAAAAAAATACAGTGGCATGCGTACCCTGACGCTGAACACAGCAAGTTATTTAATGGTTATTGGGCGTTATTCTCTATAAAAAATTTTATTTATTACGCCATTCATAAATCCATTTGATTCCATAATGTAGCGTATTATTAATTTCCACTAAAAACATCACTCTTTCAGAGGCTCTTGAGTTTACACATATTTTTTAAATTAAAACCCACTCAAGAGTATAATCTTATTTTTTTAAAAATATAGAACTCCTATGAAATTACTAATACGTAACCTTGCCCGTAACACCACTGAAGCTGAAGT